>SFPR01000098.1 GCA_004551865.1 Bacteroidales bacterium | reverse complement strand
ATACTTGCGGCCATGCCGCTTTCGCCGCGCCCTCGGTGACCCATTGTGACCATCTGCATCTCGGCCCGGCTCCCAGCATCCCGGACTCTCTGCGCGCGCATGGTGGTCTTTACTCTCACCTCAGCGGTTTTCTTTCATTGATTGTTTTTATCATAATCTTATTATGCGAAAAAGTTAAGAAAAATTAAACTTCCCAGCGATGACCGCAATTTTGGCAAATAGCATATTGTTTGGTTTTACTACCTTTCTTTATAAGTAAAGGAAATAGAAGTGCAACACCGCAAGTAAAGAAACCGAGAATAAGCCAAAGGCAAACACCGAGAACGCCACGCTTTTTCTGTTCGGCAACAACTTGAACTTTTACATCATCACTTTTGCAATTCGGGCAAATCATAACAAATCTCCTAATTTGGTTTTATTTATAGGAAAATACTACCATAGACCACCTATAAAGTCAAGAAAAAAAAGTATAAAAAAACATTGTCAAAGTAGTCGCAAGTGGTTGACAAACGGATAAACAAATGGTATAATGATAAATAGTTGGAGGTTAGAAATGGAAAACTCGAAAGAAAAACAAGAAACGAAAAGAAGTATCAAAATCAGCGAAAGCGCTCATACGAAAATGAGTGATATTAAGGGGTACTATGGAATATCCTTTACAAAACAAGTGGACATTGCCATTAAGGACTATTACGAAAAAATGAAAAAAGGACAACTGCAATGAAACGGTTTTATGCTTTTGAGAAAGACAAGCCGCAGAGTTGTAAAGAATGTAATTGTCATAAGTATGTACACGAATTAAAGCCTTGCGACGTATGCTGTTCGGTAGTAACGAAATATGCGTGCCTTTTGGACGGTCATTATGATTTTGTGAGTTTTGAAAACACTTATGAAAAGTGTCCGATAAAATCACTTGACAAGGTAATTAAAAAACTTATAAAGGAGAATAAAAATGTTACTTGATTGGTTGTTTGGCAGCAAAGATAGTGAAGTCGATAGAGCGGACGACGAAGTTTCAATTTTTGAAGATGACGATGACGACTAACTTTGACGAAGAAACCCACAAATATACAATAGACGGCATAGAATATCCGAGTGTAACCGAAATTTGCGAGCCGATTTCTTTCAAGCGATTAGACGCATTGTCCAAAAGTTTGCTTGACAGGGCAAAGCAACGTGGCACGGAAGTCCACGAACTTTGCGAAACTTATGCGCTTACAGGCGAAGTTGATGACGAAATGAAAGAAAGCCCATATTTGTCCTATATCGCAAGTTTTGTCGAATGGTATAAAACTTATCGACCAAAAGTGATTTACACGGAAAAGGCACTGTTTTCGGCGAAATTAGGGTATTGCGGGAAGTGCGACCTTGTTTGCGAAATCGACGGAAAGATTTTTTTGATTGATTACAAGGCGACAAGTATGATTGACAAGAAGTCGTTGTCGGTGCAGTTGGTCGGGTACAAGAACTTACTTGCCGAGTACGGCATAAACACCGAGTGTGAATATGTATTGCACTTAAAAAAAGACGGATATGTTTTCAAGCCGATAAAACTCGATTATGAGTGGTTTGATATTTTACTTAAACACAATAAAAAATTAAAGGAGAAATATAATGGAAAATAACATTATTGTTTATGAAGCACCAAAAGCGGAACTTTCTACCAGAAGAAACAACTATGAGTTGAGGATAGGAGATTTTTCGACAACGCTTAAAAGGGGTGTTGATTTTGGTAAAGTGCCGAAAGCAAAAACACCGTCATTATGGAAAAGCGGAGCGGAAAAAGTCCTTATGGGATATAATCTCGCCTATGATACCGAAATTACCGATAGTTATAAAGACTATAATAAAGGGTTTTTCTATTATGAGATTAAGGCAACCGCATACTATGACGGCAAGGTTGTAAGAACGGGTGTCGGGTGCGCTAACACAAATGAGCGTTCTTTCGGTGTAGCGGGAGCATTTGATAGTGCCAACAGTGCTTTGAAGAAAGCAAAAAAACGGGCTGTGGTTGATTTGGCACTCACAATCGCGGGACTTTCTGACGCATTTACGCAAGACATTGAAGATGAAAGCAACGAAGAAAGGGCAAAGGAAATTTTGTCCGACAATGACCCGATAACCCCGAAACAAATCAAGAGAATTTTTGCGATTGCGGCGAACAATGAGATTACGGCGGAAAAAGCAAAGCAACTTCTTGTGAGCAAGGGCTATGCGTCCACAAAAGACATCAAGCAAAAAGACTATGATGAAGTGGTCGAATATTTTGAAAAATACAATGAAAACAAATAAGGAGAAACATATATGATTTATCTTGTAGAAAAAGGCGAAAACAAAAGTAAGTATGAAATCCGTAAAGCAAAGTACATTGAGAGTTGCAAGTGCAATAAACTTAATATACAGTACAAAGACAAAGTAACAAACGCTTATGAAGAAGCGACAATCACGATTTGGGGCGAGCAGTTGGCGATTACCCCGCATAATTGGGAAAAGAAAACCAAAGGCGACGAAATTCAAATCAACAAGGTGTCGGCAATCGGGCTTAACCCCGAATACAAAGGCAAGAGAACTCTTAATATTACAGTTCCGTCCGACGGCTTCTCGCTTATAAGAGCGAATTGGGGCAACGACGGCGACACCGAAACAACCACGACCGCACCGCAATCTTTCAGCGGAATGGACGACTTTTTACCTTTTTAAGTGAATAATGGATAAGTTTGTTATTATATCGGACACAAGACAGCAAGAGGGCAAGCACGAAGCAAAACTTGCATATTTTAAGGCACAAGGTTATAAAGTAGTAAGGACGAAACTTTTTGTCGGCGACTATGCCCGACTTGATAACCAAACGATAGCCATTGACACGAAGAAAGATTTTCTGGAACTCTGCGGAAACGTCTGCGGAAACCAACACGAAAGGTTTAGGGACGAGTGCAAGCGGGCAAAAGAGTGCGGAATACAACTAATTGTTCTTATAGAAGAAATACCGCCGCACGGAAATTTGGCTGAATGGCACTCTCCCCGAACGAAAGTCAAAGGGGAAACCCTTGCAAAGTGTTTGCGAACAATGCAAGAGCGATACGGCGTTAAGTTTGGCTTTTGCGATAAGGCAAGCACGGGAAAAATCATTATAAACATACTTAAAGGAG
>SFPR01000044.1 GCA_004551865.1 Bacteroidales bacterium | reverse complement strand
TTCAATAGCATTCGCAAGACATATTTATTTAGTCTGTTATCAAAAGTGAATATATTTTGCTGAGAATATCTCCAATCGCTCATCTCTCCCACTGCATAGAAGTTTCCTTCCAAGTCAAGCGGCATAGGAAGATAGAAATACACCCACGCATAGTCGCTACACAAGGCTTCGTTGTCGTCAATGTCGTTGCGGACGTAGTATTGTCCCTTGATGTCGCTTCGAGACACGAAAGGCGAACGTCCTCTCAGCTCTTCCTGTCGCAGACGCACTATGTTTTCGCCTCCGATATAGTCTATATTCTCGACAAAAGCACTTCTCGACCTGAGCGAAGTGAAGTCAAAAATTCTGAAAACGCTTCCTCCCTCAAAGATGTTCTCCTTTCGGAAATTGTAAATAAGCTCCGTCGCTCTTTCTTCGCTAAGCGGCAAAAAGCGTTTGGTGTCTTCTCTTCCGTTTTGCTGAACAAGGACTTTTATTCTTTGATGAGGACTGTCGAAAGTCAGCCCCGAAAGAGACAGAACTTTCACATCAATTTCCTGATGTGTGTTCCGAAGAGAAGGTTCTCTTGCCTGCATTACGCTTGCCGCCGTTTCGCACTGCTTGTCTATGCAATAGAAACGCTTGGTCAGCACAACCTGTTCGGGTTCTCCCTCTTTGAAGACCTTCAAAATGTAGTTTCCGCTCTTTGTAAGGCGGGTTGTGGAGTTGGGAATGGCTTGTTCGTAATGTACAAAGCGTTGAAGAGTGTTGAAAGAGTTGGCATAATTTTCTATCATCGCCGTTTCAAATCCCTCAATATAGTCGGAGGGTTGAAGCGAACTTTGAGTCCAATCGCTGTTGCAGTGAACAAAAGTGTATTCGTAGCGATGTGTCTGCTCGTCAAGCTCATCGAAACTGAGCAACAGCCCTTCGCTTTGATTGACATCAACTATCGGCAAAATAATCTTTGAAGACACGCTCTCCAACTTGGCTGTTTTAATCAGCGGAGAATAGACTCTGTCTTGTAAAACGTTTTGAGCGTAAAGCAAGTTTACGCTCAAAACAATCAAAATCGGGAAAAACTTTCTCATTTCCCTACAATGCCATTTGTGATTCAATCTCTTCGACAGTTTTAGGGATATATTTGCCGAGCAATCTGCAACCATCTTTGGTTACAAGCAGGTCATCTTCAATCCTTATGCCGCCAAAGTCTTTGAACTGCTCAACTTTGTCGTAATTTATGAAGTCTTTGCATTTTCCTTCGGCTCTCCATCTGTCTATAAGCTCCGGAATGAAGTAACAACCCGGCTCATTGGTCAAGACAAAGCCCTCTTGAAGCTCTCTGCCAAGGCGGAGCGATGCCAATCCGAACTGAGTTGAGCGTACGTTTTTCTTGTCATAGCCCACGTAATTCTCGCCATAGTTCTCCATATCGTGAACATCAAGTCCCATCATGTGGCCCAAGCCGTGCGGCATGAACATTCCCATTGCTCCTTGTGCAACTGCGTCTTGTATATTGCCCTTCATCAAGCCCAACTCTTTCAATGCACTTGCCAAACGACCGACTGCGGCAATGTGAATGTCGGAATATTTAACTCCGGGGGCAACAAGGCTTGGCACAAGGGTCTGTGCTGCAAGCACAGCTTCGTAAATATCTTTTTGTTTGGAGGAAAATTTGCCTCCAACGGGAACTGAGCGAGTTATGTCGGAGCAATAGCCTTCGGGATTTTCGCATCCTGCGTCTGAAACAATCATTCTGCCTTTCTTAATCTGCAAAGAGTGGTCGTGTCCGTGCAAAATCTCGCCGTGAGTGGTCAATATAATAGGAAAAGACACCGGACCACCGCCCGAAAGTGCCACTCCCTCCATTGCTCCTGCTATTTGGTATTCGTAAGTTCCCTCAACAGCTGCCATTTTCATCATTGTGGTGTGCATGATGTAGGCATTGTCAATCGCTTTCTCTATTTCGACAATCTCTTCGCTGCTCTTGATTGAACGTTGCTTGACACAGGCAGCAATTAACTCCGTCGAAACGTACGCTTTGACGAAGTTGCGATCAAGATGTAGCAATTCGGCAATAAAATTCACGTTTTCGGCTCTGTAAGGCGGCACAAAGTGAACTTTTCTGCCCGAAAAGACTGCCGCATCAATGAACTTGCGAAGGTCGTTTATGCTTCCGCTGTTCTCAACTCCCACTTCCAATGCTCTTTCGTGCATTGTAGGCACAGGACCTGTCCATATTATGTCGTCCATATCGACGTCTTCGCCAAACAAATACTCCTTTGCGTTATCTATATCGATAACTCCAACAAGGTTTTGCAAGTTATGAGCAAAGAAATATCTGAATGTGCTGTCTTGTCTGAACGTATAAGTGTTGGCAGGATAGTTAAACGGACTATCGCCATTGCCAACCATTAAAATAACACCGCTTTTCACGTCTTTCATCAGCTGCTTGCGGCGATTGATATAGGTCTGTTTGTCAAACATATCTTCTTTTGGTTTTTGTTATTGTTCGTTTTATTGTGTTTACTCTGCTTTTGATGATGGTTTGTTCTGCTTTTTGATGCAGTTCTATTCTGCTTTCGGCAATCCGCCTCTGCGTCCTGCTTCCAAAATCGGAAGGTTCGCTTCGGTAGGTATGTAGATTACTGTTTTCTCATTAAGATTGTTTTGATTTCTTACCCATAAGTATTGAATGTATGTTTGAGTAAGTGTACCGTTTTCAATCTTTATTGCTTCGGCTGCTCCTTTTGCTCTTTCGATTTCGGCTTTGGCATTCAGCTTTTCGGCTTCGAGATTTGCTCTTGCTTCTTCTATCTTAATTCTTCGGTTTTGTTCGGCTTCTGCAAGCTCGGCTTTTCCTTTCATTTCTTGAGACCAAACTCTGTAAACGGGCATTCCGAACATTGCTATGCCGACAAATGCCAATATAACCACAACTGCGATGATTATATGCTTTGCTTTGATGTTGTACATGGCTTTTCGTTTTTGGATTTATGCTTTTTGTTTGATTGTATGCACCCTTTGAGACTGCAAATCTTCAAAGGGTGCAATACAAATCGTTTATATGTTTTTCAAAATGTCCAATGTATGACGCCAGAACAGCTCTACGGTTGCAATTTCAAGCCTTTCCTCCGGAGAGTGTACGCCTCTTAGTGTAGGACCATAGGAAATCATGTCCATGCCTTGGTATTTCTCGCCAATCAATCCGCATTCCAATCCTGCGTGTATTGCTCTTACCACAGGTTCTTTGCCGAACAATCTCTTGTAACTTTCTACCGCTACGCTCAAAACGTGAGAATTTGTGTTAGGAGACCAACCCGGATAGCCGTCTGTGTGTTCTACATCTGCTCCTGCAAGCAAGAAACAACTCTCTACCCTGCTTGCTGCGGCTTCTTTTGCACTTTCGACGCTCGAACGCTGTGAGGTGGTTATCAGAATGTGATCTTCTTTCATCTTGACGCTTGCCAAGTTGGTCGAAGTCTCGACAAAGCCGGGTATCTCCCTGCTCATTGCCAATACTCCGTGAGGGCAGGCATACAAAACGTTCAACAAATTGTCCTGACTGAGCATATCGACAACGAAAGCGGGCTTTGCGATTGCCTCGATGCCTATTTGAATATTGGGTTCGGTGGAACGGAACTCGTTCTTCAAGTCTTGGGCATATTTTAAGACTAATTGTTTAAGGTCTTCGGCTTCTTGCTCCATTACAACGACTTCGGCGTATGCTTCTCTTGCGATTGCGTTTCTCAAATTGCCTCCGTCAAAGCAAGCCAACCTCATGTCCATTTCTTTATCTGCCGCCCAAAGGATACGGTTGAGCAATTTGTTGGCACAAGCCAAGCCTTTGTTGATGTCATCGCCCGAGTGGCCTCCTTTAAGTCCCTTTACATATATTCTGAAATAAGCTCCCTGCGGTGTGTCTTCCTTTTCGTAAGGGAGTTTTGCAAGAGTGTCCACTCCGCCTGCACAACCTATGAATATTTCTCCTTCGTCTTCCGAATCCAAGTTGAGCAAAATTCTGCTCTTGAGGGCGTCGGGGCTTAATGCTCCTGCTCCCGAAAGTCCTGTTTCCTCATCGACGGTGAACAGACACTCGATTGGTCCGTGTTCTATGTCGTTTGCGTCCAATATGGCAAGAGCTGTTGCAACTCCTATGCCGTCGTCTGCTCCCAAAGTGGTGCCTTCTGCCATCAACCACTCGCCTTCAATTCGCGGAACGATACTATCTTTTTCAAAATCGAAGACTTTGTCGCTGTTTTTCTCACAAACCATGTCCATGTGCGACTGTAAGCACACCCAAGGTTTGTTTTCGTATCCTGCTGTGGCAGCTTTGCGAATTATTACGTTGCCAATTTCGTCTCTTTGGTGTTCCAAGTTTCTTGCCTCTGCCCAAGAAAGCAGGTATGCTGTCATCTTGGCTTCGTGTTTTGAGGGTCTGGGAACTGATAAAATCTCTCCGAAAAATTTGAATACCCCTTCGGGTTTCAATCCTTTCAATACATTAGTTTTTGCACCGTGCTAAACGATTGATTTTCAAGAATTGCCATATCGCAAAAATAAAACGCCGTTTTATTCTGACAAATCGCCGTTTTGGCAAAATAAAACGCCGTTTTATTTCGACAAAACGGCGTTTTATTTTGAGCTTTCGGTGTGAGGATTTTTTGCTATTGCTTTTTGACTGTTTTAAGTACCAAATGGTTCATCGGATTTGGCTCTAAACCGCTGATGTTTTTTTGTGCAAATCGGAGTATTTGGTCATAATATAAAACCACAACGGGGGCTTGCTCGATCAATAGGGCATTCATCTTTGCATAGAGTGCGATTCGCTTTTCGGGGTCGGTCTCTTGTCTTGCTTTTTCGTACAATCGGTCATATTCCTTTGAGGAAAAGGCGGTGTAGTTTGAGCCTTTGGGAGAGCGGTTTGGAGAGTAGAACAAGGCAAGATAGTTTTCTGCCTCGGGATAGTCGGCAATCCAGCTTCCGCGAAACCATTCCACCTTTCCTTGTGCCATGGATTCTCGCAGTGCGGCAGGAGGTGCGACGTCCAACTTGACGTTTATGCCGATTAAACCAAGCTGTTGCTGAATGTATTTGCACAAATCCAAGTATGAAGCGGTGGTCGAAAGCGTTATTGTCGGAAGTCCTTTTCCCAAAGGGTAACATGCCGCCGATAAGAGCCTCTTGCTAAGTTCGGGATTGTAGTCGTAGGATTTTGCCGTGCTGTCAAAGCCCGGCAAACCCATAGGAATAATTCCCCATTTGCCCGCAGTGCCTATGTTGTTTCTGAGATATTTTATCATCTTTTCTCGGTCAAATCCGTGGTTTATGGCTTGTCGGACAAGTTTGTTTTGAAGCGGTGAGGGCAAATCCATTCTAAAACCGAGATATTCGGTGTTTAAGTATGGTCGGGTGATGAGTTGTATTTTGTTCTTGTACTTTGGTTGCAACGTTCCCTGCCTTGTCAAAACCTCATCTTTGTAATTGGGGTCTATTCCCGAGATAAAATCAATGTTTCCTTTGATAAATTCCAAAAAGACGGACTGTTTATCGACTATAAAGGTGATTGCAACCGCATCAAGGTAAGGAAGACTTTCGCCAAGACTGTCTTTCTCGAAATAATCTTCGTTTTTGACAAGCACAAGTTTCACTCCCTCCTTCCACATCTTAAATTTGAAAGGACCTGTTCCCACAGGATTTTTTCTGAAATCTTCTTTGTAGTGTTCGACAACCTCTTTGGGAACGACGCTTGCGTATGGCATGGTGAGTATTCCGAGAAATGGCGAAAACGCTTCTTTGAGTTGTATTGTCAGAGTACTGTCATTCTCTGCCCAAATCATATATCCGTCCGAGTTTTTGTCGATGCAGGTAAACAAACTGCGACCCGGGGAAGCTGTCTTTTCGTCCAAAATTCTTTTTATGCTGTAAACAAAGTCCGAAGCGACCACTTTGCGTCGTCCGTCGGCAAATAGTTTGTGTCGATGGAAGTAAACATCGTCTCGGAGGGTGAATGTGTATCGTTTTCCGTCGTTGCTTATCGTCCAACTCTTGGCAATGCAGGGGCGTATGTTGAGTTGGTTGTCGGTTTGCACCAATCCGTTGTAAAGTTGAAGGTCTGCCCATATCATTGCCTGGTCTTTTGAAAATGCAGGATCCAAAGATGCAATGCCCGCACTCTCGTTATAGCGAAATACAATCTTGTTTTGCTGTTTCTTTTGGCTGCAAGAGAGAAACAAAACACCGCTTCCGACAAGCAAAAGGAAAAAAACAATCGAAGAAATCACCCGACGACAAACTCTATTGCCGCAAGAGATTTCTCCGATTGATATATTGTTGTTCAAAATCACCTTAATTCTTTATCGTATCGAAGTTCTTGCCATACACTCCCTGAGTTTTGGCAACTGAAATGAAGGCATTGGGGTCTATTGCCTTGACCAATCTCATTATCTCGACCTTATCTTTCTTTTGAGCGATGACAAGGAGAACCTTTTGGTCCTTTTTGGTGTACCAACCCCAGCCGTTCAAAAGAGTAACTCCTCGTTTGACTTCGTTTCCTATGGCGTCTGCAATCTGCTCATTGAGCTGCGACATGATTGTAATCTGATATGTCTGTTTTCTTCCTTCGACAACCAAATCCAAAGTGTAGGTAAAAGTTACCAAAACGATGTAGCAATAAACCATACCTTCGACTCCAAGTCCGTTTGGCACGAGAAGCGTTCCTGCAATGACGATTGCATCGACCACCAAGATGACCGAACCGGGTGAAACGTTCCTATACTTGGTTACAATCAAAGCAATAATATCGCTTCCGCCCGAGTTGCCTCCATTAACAAAGCATATACCGATACCAATGCCCGACAAAGCTCCTCCAAGTACCGCACGAGTAAACAATTCCATGTTTTCAAATTTGAAATACTCCATGTTGTTTACTTCCAAAACCTGTTGGAATAAAATAAGGCTCAGAGATGCCGTCGTCATTCCTATTATTGTGTTCAATCCGAACTTGCCTCCGAGTATCCGATAGCCGATTATGAGCAATATTCCGTTGACTACGAAATTTGTGATACCCATCGGGAAGCCCGTAAGGTAGTAAACGATTGTCGCAAGTCCCACAACACCTCCGCCAATTATGTGTTTGGGAACCAAAAAGACCGTCCAGCTGAAACAGTAGAGCATTATGCCAAGAACAATAAAAAGATACTGCATCACGATTTTCCAAACCGGTCTTTTCTTTACTGATAGTAATGTGTTCATTTTATGATTTTATGTTTTTTAATTTTCGGTTTACTTTGCAAACTTCAACAATAGTCTTTGGTTTAGGTCTTCGCAGGAAAGGTTTTTTGCCACAATACGTCCGTTTTTGTCCACAAGAATATTCTGAGGTATGTATTCAAGATTGTAAATCTTCACAAGGGTGCTGTTCCACCTCTTCAAATCTGACACATTCGTCCATTGCATTGCATAACGCTTGATTGCATCTGCCCAAGCTGCCCTCTCGTCGTCCAAAGATATGCTTATGATATTAAATCCCTCCGTTTTGTATTTGTTATACAGCAATCTGAGTTCTTTAATTCCCTGAGTACTCTTCAAATCCCAAGATGCCCAGAAATGAATGAGCGTATATTGGTTTTGAGATACGAAGTTACTTAGGCTGACAGGCTTTCCGTTGATGTCCGAAAGGGTAAAGTCTTTGACCTTTTCGCCAAGTGCTTCGTCTTTGTCAAGTTCTGCAATATGGTTTTTCAACAGTTGGTATTGGTACATCTGAGTTGCTTCGCCCGAGAGCTTGGAAAAGACTTCTCTAAGCTCGTTTGTGTTTAGGTATGGGGCAAGATAGGAGCTTACAATCAGAGGTGAGTATATGCTTTGGGGATTATCCAAAACGTAATTCATCAAACACTGCATCGGGTTCTTCTGTCTGTTGCAACGATTGGCGATTTGCAAAAAATCGTCGTTGCTCCGGCTGCCGCTTATCTGCACTTTGTCCAAGTCTTTCAACTCTCCGTCAATCTCGATGAGCGAGTTCTCTAAAAAGAACGACACTTCGCCGCTTCGGGTCGGCAAAACCAAGGTTGCCATGCAAACTTTATCGACTTCTCCCTCAAAGACAAATCGTCCATTGACTATCTTAGTCGCCATTTTCTCTTTTTGACCATCGGCTTTGAGCAGTTCCATTACTATCGTTCCTTCTTCCAAAGGTGCAATTTCTCCTTCTACTCTGAAACCTCTGTTTCCTGTCAATTCGGCAAGGCGGTCTGCCAAGTTTTCCGCCCTTATGTTGAACTCCACAATCTTGTTATCTTGGTCTATAAGCACATTGTACGGCACTGCTTTGAGCATATATGCTTTTGCTGCTTCGCTTTCCCATTTCTTTCCGCCAAAGAGCTGTGTCCATTCGGTCTTATCTGTCTCCACTGCTTGTTTCCAAGAGTTTTTATCTTCGTCAATCGAAAGGCTTACGATATTAAAACCTTTGTTTTTGAACCTGTTGTAAGCCTGAATGAGCGTAGGGCCGATTTCTCTTGACTCTTTGCTCCATGATGCCCAAAAAACAAGAAGCGTATATTTGCTTTGCCTTGCAAGACTGCTCATTCTCTGATTTTTTCCCTGCATATCGACAGCTGCAAAATCGGGGGCTGTTGCTCCGATTTGAAGACTGTTCATTTGTTTAAGGCGTTCTTTCAAATGGCGATAGTGATATGTGTTGGTTGCTTCGCCTTTGAGTGTGTTCAATGTGCGAGAAAGTTCACAGAATATGTTTTCGGGATTGTTAATCACCCAATTTTCAAGTCGTTCCAAGTGTACGTCATAATCTTCCTTGCCTTGGGGATTGACAATCGAGTACCAGCTGTCGGTAAGTGGCGAACCTTTAATTCCGTTCTTCTTTTCCTTGGAATGTCCCATGGTTATGTCGATTGTACTTCCCGGAGAAAGATAAAGACGATAGGATTTCTTTCCGTTGATTGTGAGCAATGCCGGAACGTCTTCCGAAATCATGCCTCTGAAATAGAACTTTCCGTCTTTTTCGATGGCTGATGTGTCAATTTTTTCGTTGCCGTCTTTGAAGTAAACCCTGAGTGTGGCAACTCCTCTGCCGGTTTTGTACAACAATCCGTTGATTACATACCCTTGTGCAAAAATCGAAAGGGTGAAAATCAACATAAATATAAACGAAAACGCTTTTTTCATATCTTATTGTGCTAATATGGTCTTTCTTATACTACGATTTCAAAATTTCATCACTCTGTCCAATTCTCGCTTGGTGTCTCTTTGCTTTATGCTTTCGCGTTTGTCGTAAGAGTGTTTACCCTTACAAAGGCTTATCTCCAACTTTGCAAAACCTCTTTGGTCGATGTACAGAAGTGTCGGTATGATTGTAAATCCTTTTTCTTTGCTTTTGTTTTCGAGTTTTCTCAATTCGGTCTTTTTCAACAGCAGTTTGCGAGTTCTTTTCACCTGATGGTTGTAATAAGAACCAAAACGATATTCGGAAATGTGCATATTGTGAACCCACAACTCCCCTCTGTCAAACATACAATAAGCGTCCGTAAGATTGGCTTTTCCTTCTCTTATGGATTTTATCTCGGTTCCGCAAAGCACCAAGCCTGCCGTGTAGGTCTGAACAAAGAAATACTCAAACGAAGCCCGCTTGTTCTTAATGTCTATCAAGTGTTTTTCTTCTGTTGTCATAGCAAAGTGCAAAGGTATAAAAAAAAACACATTGAATTGTTGTCTTGCTCCAATTTATTGAAAAGCAGGATAGTCAAAAACAAAACAAAATTTCAAAACATTATACGACCATTTTTGTAATCTCTTACAAATCAAGCATAAAGCAAAACGCCGTTTCAGCAGAATAAAACGGCGTTTTGTCCGAGTGAAACGCCGTTTTATTTTTGCAAAACGGCGTTTTGTTTCAAGCACTTCTCACAGCGTACTCTCAAAAGTACATTATCAACTATATTTCAGGCAATTAAAGCCTACGAAAGAGCGTTTACTCTATGTCGAAAGTCTGAAAGACATTGGTCGATATGTCAAAACAGAGAAGTTTGTCGCTCAAACTCTCTCCCATTTTGGCAAGATACTTGATTGCTTCGTTGGTTGCAATGCACGCAGCAACGCCCGGCAGAACCCCAATCACCGCTTTGCTCGGATTTTCTCTCTTGCTCAATCGTTCTTCGTCGGGATAGAGAGAACGATAGCTGCTTTTGCAGTTTGGAAAGTCAAAAAGAGCGACTTGTCCGCAGGTTGCACTTATCGAACTGTAAACAAACGGCTTGCCAAGTCTCTTGCAAGTGTCGTTGATAAGGTATCTTGACTTAAAATTGTCGGTTGCGTCCAAAACAATATCATACTTCGATATAATCTCTTCGGCATTCTCTTCGGTCAAAAAGCAATCGTATGCCACGAAATTGCAACCGCTGTTGAGTGCTTTGAGGTTTTGAGCAGCCGTTGTGGCTTTTGGCAATC
Organism: Bacteroidales bacterium; assembly: GCA_004551865.1. Taxonomy (GTDB): domain Bacteria; phylum Bacteroidota; class Bacteroidia; order Bacteroidales; family P3; genus Onthomorpha. The sequence continues at coordinate 12,059 of SFPR01000044.1, read as the reverse complement.
CCTGCTGCTTTTCTCGGTAAACTATCTGACGTTGCAGATTGCTTATGCTGACCTTGTCGTTATCCACAAGTCCGATTGTGCCTGCTCCTGCCGCCGCAAGATAGAGCGAAATTATCGAACCCAAACCGCCAACTCCCACAACAAGACATTTGGAGCAAAGGAGAATTTCCTGTCCTCTCTCTCCAAAGTCTTGCAAGATTATCTGACGATTGTATCTTTGTTTTTGTTCTTCCGTAAGCATCAGTTTAATATTTTATCCCAGTCTTTGAATATGACATCATAGCCTTGCGAACGAACCATTTGCTCCATTTGCTCGACCGTTCTGTCGTCGTTGATGTGGAATTGCTCCAATTCTGTGTTCGGGTGGGCATATCCGCCCGGGTCTGTCTTACTTCCTGCACTCATTGAGGTAACTCCGAGGCTCACAAAGTGATTTCGCATCTGCGGAGTCTCTCTTGTACTCATTGCAACCTCAACATCGTGGTCGAAAATCCTGAAAGCCCAAATTGTTTGTGCAAACTCTTTCTCGTTCATGTAGAAATCGGCTTGGTATCCGCCTGCTGCCGGTCTCATTCTCGGAAAAGAAACAGAGTATTTGGTTTTCCAATAATTCTTTGTCATAAATCGCAAGTGCATTGCCAAGAAAACCATCTCTGTTCTCCACTCTTCCAAGCCTATCAAGGCACCCATGCCCACCCGATGTATGCCTGCCTGAGCCAATCGCTCGGGTGTTGCCAACCGATACTGATAATTGCTCTTCATTCCTTTGGGGTGGTAGTGTTTGTAGCGTTTCTCGTTGAACGTCTCTTGATATACATAGACCGAATTGGCTCCCGCTGCAATCAATCTCTCATATTGCTCGACCTTCATCGGGAAAACCTCGAGGTTAATCGTCGAAAAATAAGGTCTGCAAAGCTCTATTGCGTGTTTGATATAGTCAACTCCTGCATGGCGAGGGTACTCTCCTGTGAGCAAAAGCACATTGTCATACCCCATAGACTTGATTACCTTTATCTCTTCCATGATTTGCTCATCTGTAAGGGTAATTCTACCTATGTCATTGTTGTGATTAAATCCGCAATATATGCAATGGTTGCTGCATTCGTTTGACAAATATAGCGGAATGTAGAATTGCATTACCTTGCCAAAGCGTCTTTGTGTGATACTTCGGCTCATCTGTGCCATGGGTTCAAGGTATTTTTCTGCACAAGGAGCAATCAATGCCTTGAAGTCCTCTATGTCAAGATGCTTTTTTGACAACGCTCTGACAACATCGTCTTCCGTTTTGGCATAAATGCTTTCGGTTACACTATTCCAGTCCAAGTCTTTGATTGTATCGTAAAATGTTTCTTTCATTGCTTGGTCTCCTTTTTCCTAACTCCTTATATCTGAACGCTTATTCAATCTTTCCTGCACCCGATACTTCGCGAGAAATTCTCATTGCACAGAAATTTGGTCCGCACATGGTGCAGAACGGTGTGCCGTGTATCTTTTCGGCTCCGTAATACTCCCTTGCTCTTTCGGGATCTAAAGAAAGGTTGAACTGATCGTTCCAACGAAATTCAAATCTTGCCTTACTAAGAGCGTTATCTCTCTCCATGGCAGAAGGATGTCCCTTTGCAATGTCGGCAGCGTGGGCTGCAATTTTGTAAGCCATGATTCCGTTTCTCACGTCTTCCTTGTTTGGCAAACCAAGGTGTTCTTTTGGTGTAACATAACATAGCATTGCTGTTCCGAACCAGCCAATCATTGCCGCTCCAATGGCTGATGTTATGTGGTCATAGCCCGGTGCAATATCTGTTGTCAAAGGTCCCAAAGTGTAGAACGGTGCATTGTGGCAACATTGCTGCTGTTTCTCCATATTTTCCTTGATTTTGTGCATAGGAACGTGGCCCGGACCTTCGATAAGTACCTGAACATTGTGCTTCCATGCCACTTCGGTCAGCTGACCCATGGTTTCCAATTCGCCAAACTGTGCTTGGTCGTTGGCATCATGAATACTTCCCGGACGCAAACCGTCTCCTATGCTGATTGCAACGTCATATTGTGCAAGCAACTCGCATATCTCTTCAAAGTGAGTGTACAAAAAGTTTTCTTGATTGTGAGCTGTAATCCATTTTGCCATGATTGAGCCGCCTCGGGAGACAATTCCCGTAAGTCTTTTGGCTGCGTATGGAATATGTTTCTGCAATAATCCTGCGTGAATGGTGAAATAATCCACGCCCTGCTCACATTGCTCTATCAAAGTGTCCTTGAAAATTTCCCATGTCAAGTCTTCCGCTTTTCCATCGACTTTTTCCAAGGCTTGATAGATAGGAACGCTGCCCATTGGCACGGGACAGTTTCTTATAATCCACTCTCGAGTTTCGTGAATGTGCTTTCCCGTCGATAAATCCATGAGTGTGTCTCCTCCCCAGCGAGAAGACCATACCGATTTCTCCACTTCCTTCTCTATATCGCTGCTTAAAGCCGAGTTTCCTATGTTTGTATTTATCTTGACGAGGAATTTGCTTCCTATAATCATCGGTTCGGCTTCGGGGTGGTTGGGATTTGACGGAATGACTGCCCTTCCTGCCGCAACCTCATCGCGAACAAATTCGGGGGTTATGTAACTTGTTTCTTTGTTTTGGCGAGTTAAATTTTCCCTTATTGCAACGTATTCCATTTCGGGAGTGATTATTCCCTGCTTTGCAAGTGCCATTTGAGTGATTTGGCGTCCGGGTTTTGCTTTGTAAGGAAGGTTTTGAGGCTGAAAGCGTAAGGCTTCAAGCTCAGGGTCATTCAGCCTGAGTTTGCTGTAAACCGATGTAAAGTTGTCAAGTTTTTGCAAGTCGTCTCGCTTGCTCAACCATTTGTCTCTAAGTCTTGGCAATCCTTTTTTCAAATCTATTTTCACATCAGGGTCTGTATAAACTCCCGAAGTATCATATAGTCGTATTGTTCCGTTGGAATGTCTTTTCCCTTCGATGACTGTGTCGGTCAGTTGCACCTCTCTCATTCCTACTTCTATGTCGTGGATATTTCCTTTCTCGTATATCTTTTTTGATGCTCCGTATGCGGTGCATATATCTTGAATCTGTTCCATTTTATCTGATGTTTATTTTGATTGAATACCTGTTTATAAATTCAAAAATTCGGTTAGTGGCGATGATGCCTGAGCTGTGGCAAATGTTGCGGGCAATCCGCTTTCGTAAGCCTGCCTTCCTGCTTCAACTGCCTTGGCAAAGGCTTCTGCCATTGCCACAGGGTCGCCTGCGATTGCTATTGCAGTATTGACAAGTACCGCATCGGCTCCCATTTCCATTGCTTGGGCTGCATGGCTCGGGCTTCCTATGCCTGCATCTATCACAACGGGAACATTGCTTTGCTCTATTATTATTTCCAAAAGGTCTTTGGTTACCAAGCCTCGGTTAGTTCCTATCGGAGCTGCAAGAGGCATGACGGTGGCTGCCCCTGCTTCTTCGAGTTGTTTGCACAAAACGGGGTCTGCCTGAACGTATGGCAGTACCACAAAGCCGTCCTTTGCCAATTCTTCGGTTGCCCGGAGTGTCTCTACGGCATCGGGAAAGAGGTATTTGGGGTCGGGGTGAATTTCCAACTTCAACCAATTTGTCTGCAAGGCTTCTCGTGCAATCTGTGCGGCGAATACTGCTTCTTTTGCGGTCCTTACGCCCGATGTGTTGGGCAGAAGAACAACTTGATTGCGGTCTATGTGTGCCAACATATCGTCTGTGTCGGAGTTTTCCACATCGACTCTTTTTAATGCGGTGGTTACCATTTGCGTCTTTGAGGACTTGATGGCACGACCCATTACTTCGTTTGATGGAAACTTGCCCGTACCCAAGAAAAGTCTCGAGTTGAACTCCTTTCCTGCTATTATCAATTTTTCCATATTTATGTTTGTTTTTGTCAGTTCTTTTATCCGTTTTCCAAAACGCCGTTTTATTTTGCTGAAACGCCGTTTTATTTTGCTGAAACGGCGATTTGTTTTCGTAAAACGGCGATTTGTTTTTGAGGTGATGAGGATTGCAAAATCAGAGAGGAGATTGCAATTCCATATACCTCTGTTTCAATCAATTCGGCTACGTCTTCGGTTCTTATTCCGCCTATGGCATATATCGGAATGTTGATACCTGCTTGTCGGCACTGCCTCATTATGTTTCTGTATCCCTCAATTCCGAGAACGGGACTGAGGTTTTCTTTTGTGGAAGTGAAGCGATAAGGACCTAATCCTATGTAATCGGCTCCACTTTTGGCGGCAGAAACTATTTGCTCGAAAGTATTGCAGGTCATTCCGACAATTTGGTTTTGGCAAACGCTGCTTCGGACAATCGAAAGGGCTTCGTCTTTTTGTCCTATGTGAACTCCGTCTGCTCCAAGCTCTTTTGCAAGGCGATAATTGTCGTTCAAGATAAGTCTTGCACCATATTTTTCGCATTCTTTGAGCGTTTGCAATGCTGTCTTGCGAAACAAGTCTTCTTCGGCGTGCTTCATTCTGAGCTGAATGAGCTTTATGCCGCAGTCCAACGCCAAACATGCACTCTCAAAGTAAGAGTACTTCTCATTGGTGTGCGTTATGAAATACAATCTGTCCATTGTCTCTATACCTATTTATAATATAGTTCTCTGCTTTCGTCCCACAGACAGCCCGTCATGGCGGCAGAACAAAATCCTATTTCTTTCAATTTGCCAAATTTTGAGGGTTCAACTCCCGAAAGTGCGAACACCTTTTCGTCAATTATCCCTTTGGCAGCTGCATTCTTCAATTCATCTTCGTTCAAAGCCGCCTTGTAACCATGCTTCGATATGCTGTCAAACACAGGCGAGAGAAAAACATAATCGCACAGGCTCTTGTATTTTTGAACTTCGTCTATGGAATGGCAACTGCAACTTATGCGACCGCAAAAGCCCACGGGAGCAGAATAATTGTTCCGAGAGTTCAAATGCACGCCCCCTACGGAAAACTCTTCTGCAAGTTCACAGCAATCGTTCAGGCACAAACGTTCTCTTATCTCGCGAGAAAAACCTCCGAGAAAACGACGCATGGTCTCAAAGTCAAAATTTGGCTTTCGGATATGGAAATATTCTATTTTTCCGCACTCAATCAGAGAACTTATCCTGAGCCTTTCGGCTTCCATGTCACCATATTCAGGCAGGGTGATGCCTATCAGCCTCCGCATGTTGCCCTTATGACCGTAATGTCGTCGTTTTCGCTCAATCGGGTTGCCGCCCAATTATCTTTCCTTATTACTTTCATTCCGACAGCTACTGCAAAGCTGCCACCATCGGGCTGAATTTGTTGCATGAGAGCGTCGAGCGTCAAGCCCTCTGCAACTTCCATTTCTTTCTTATTTACCGTTACTTTCATTGATGTAAAGTTTTTGTGGATTAAAAAAATGATTGAGGCTGCCGTGTCCCTCTCCCAAGAAAACATCTTGTGCGTTCACAATAGCATCGTGAACAAAGTCTGTTGCCTTTGCCACAGCCTCCGAAAGCGAACAGCCCAATGCACAAAACGAAGCTATTGCAGACGAAAGGCTGCAGCCTGTTCCGTGAGTGTTTTTGCTGTTTACTTTTTTGGAAACGAACTCTTCGACAACCATATTACCGTTCTGATTTCTTATGAGCAGGTTTTTGAGATTTTCTTCTTCCAAATGTCCGCCTTTTACAAGCACTGCCTTTGCCCCGAGTGAGAGAATTTTTTCTCCTGCTCGCAACATATCTTTCTCACAGCGTATCTCTTCGCAACCGGCAAGCACTTCGGCTTCGTGAAGATTTGGAGTTATGAGTGTGGAAAGCGGAAAAAGATATTTTATCATGGCATCTTTGAGACTTTCGGAGGCAAGGTTGCTTCCGCTTGTTGCCACCATGACGGGGTCAAGCACCACTGTGCCGCAAAAATTGTTCGTCCTCAAAGCCTCAGACACACTTTTGCAAATATCGCTGTTGAAAAGCATTCCTATTTTGACCGACTTGATTGGCAAATCCGAGAGAACGGCATCAATCTGTCCCCTTACAATAGTGTCTTTCACCGCCATGATGTCGGTAACGCCCATTGTGTTTTGACAAGTCAGTGCAGTGATGCAACTGCTTGCAAACACACCCAGAGCAGACATTGTTTTGATGTCGGCTTGCACCCCTGCACCGCCCGAACAATCCGAACCTGCAATAGTCATTGCCATACTTACATTCTTCATACGCAAACTCCTTATCTTTTTACGATACGAAAAACAACCTTTTTCAAAACTCTATATTCCAAAACGAATGTATGAGGTGAGACATTCCCGCTTCGCATTACCGTAACGGTCAAAGGGTATAATCTCAGCCTACCAAAGTAAGCACCCCACACAATAAAAAACGACAACACGCCGTTTTATTCGTGTTGCAAAGGTATAAAAAAAACGAAGATGTGCAATAAAACGGCGTAAAAACTTCGTTTTTTGTGCAACACAAAGAGGAAAAACTAAACCATAAACAACAATTAGGATATGAAAAAGATGCTATTGACGACAGCTTTGCTCACTGCAATCGTGTTAGCGGGCTGTACAAACAAAAAAATGGAAGACCAACTAATCTCGCAAAAAGCAATGCAAGATTCGATTGAGGCAGTCTTGGCAAGCAAAAACGCAGAGGTTGAAATGCTTTTCCAACAGCTTAACGAGATTGAGGAAAGCCTCACGGTGGTTACAAGCAAGTATGCAGACGTTTCAAAGTTGAAAAACAAAACAGGGGAAGTCAATGCAGACACTCGCAGTCGTATAACGGCACAAATTCAAGACATCAACGAAATTCTTAACAGCAACAAACAAAAAGTTGATCAACTCAATGGTCAGTTGAAGAAAAGCGGCAAGAACAACAAAGAATTGACCGCCTTTATTGAGAAATTGCAAAGCAGAATTACAGAGCAGGAGGAAGAAATTCAACTCTTGACAACCGAATTGCAAAAGAAGAAAATCGTAATCGAGAACTTGAACAAAAATCTTGACGAGTTGAGCAAGCAAAACCAAAGCAAAGATGAGCAGATAATGAGAATAGAAGAAGAAAAGAATACCGCATATTACGTTATCGGCGACAGGAAGAGCTTAATTGACAAAAAGATAATCAATCGTAAAGGAGGATTTTTGGGAATTGGCAAAACAAGTTCGGTAAGCAGCGACAGCGACTTGCAACACTACACAAAGGTCGATATTCGTCGCCTCAGCGAGATAAAGCTGTCGGGCAAAAAGATTAAAATTCTCACAACTCACCCGAGCAGCTCCTACAAACTTGTTGGTGATGCAAAGAAACCGACTGCCATAGAGATAACAAATCCGTCTGCATTCTGGCAAAAAAGTAAATTCTTGGTAATCGAAATAGACGATTAGACGCTTCAAAGCTCAGAAGCAGCAATTTAACTTAACAAATCGGACAAGCACAAAAACAAACCGAATGCTTGTCCGATTGTTTTTTGATAACTATTTAACAATCCTTCTTATCCAAAATTGGTAATTTTGCAAAACGATTATGAATGCAAGAAACGAAGAAAGAGCTCTTCTTTTGGGAAGAGAAAAAATTGGGAAACTATTGATGAAGTTTGCTCTGCCTGCTGTGGTTGCACAAATCTCCTCTTCATTATACAATGTTGTGGATAGGATTTTCATAGGTCAGGGCGTCGGAGCGATGGCTATTTCGGGTTTAGCCCTCACTTTCCCGTTCATGAACCTCGCTGCGGCATTCGGAGCTTTGGTTGGAGTGGGTGCATCGACCATGATTTCCATAAAATTGGGCGAAAAGGACTATAAAACTGCAAGATTGGTGCTTGGTAATGTCATCATTCTGAATATTCTTTTCGGAGTCGGATTTACTATTTTGTGTTTTCCGTTTTTGGACAGCCTGCTTTACGCCTTGGGAGGCAGCCCCGAGACTGTTCCTTACGCCAAAGATTACATGACAATCATCTTGTTGGGAAACGTATTCACCCATTTATATCTCGGATTGAACTCTGTGCTGCGTTCGTCGGGCTATCCTGAAAAGGCAATGTGGGTAACAATAGTCTCTGTTGCCACAAATGCCGTTTTGGACGTGCTTTTCATCTTCGGATTCAAAATGGGAATTTCGGGAGCTGCCTTGGCAACGGTGATAACTCAGGCAATGAGTACATTGGTTTTGCTATTCATGCTGCTAAAACGCAACAAAGTTGTCTATATCACAAGAGAGAGCCTGCATTTGAAACGAAAAATTGTCGCACAATCTTGTGCCATCGGTCTGTCTCCTTTTGCCACCAACTTGGTAGGCTGTTTGATTGTGATTGTTTACAATCTCAATTTGCAAAAATACGGAGGCGATTTGGCAATCGGAGCTTACGGAATAATAAACTCAATAGCTTTCATGGTGTTTATGGTAGTTCTTGGAATAACTCAGGGAATGCAACCTATTGTAGGCTACAACTATGGAGCAAAGAACTACAAGCGTGCGCTACAATGTCTTAAACTTTCGATGTTATGCGGACTTGTGGTTGCGAGCGTGGGTTTCCTTTTGGCAGAACTTGCTCCCGAATTTATGGCAAGGGCTTTCACCTCCGACAAGTCGCTAATTGACCTTACGGTTGTGGGCTTCCGAATTGTCATGATTGTCTTTCCTTTGGTCGGATTGCAAGTTGTGGCTTCCAATTTTTTTCAATCAATCGGCTTAGTCAAGAAGGCAATTTTTTTGTCTTTGACACGGCAGTTGATTTTCTTGTTTCCTGCTCTTATGATATTTCCTTTGATAATGGGATTGAACGGAATCTGGTTTGCAGCTCCTTTTTCCGATACGGCTGCTTTTGTTGTTACCATGCTGATGTTGCGTAAGTTGATACGGAAAATGGAAAACAATCCCGCATTTCACTCAGACAAATAACCAAAATCATGACACAAGCTGCCGAAGAGAAACTTTGGAACTCAGAATACCTGAAAGTATGGTTTGCAAACTTCACCATATTTTTCTCTTTTATGTTGGTAACGCCGCTTTTGCCCCTCTACCTTAGCGAAACCTTTGCAGCAGACAAGCATACCATAGGTTTGGTTCTTTCGGGCTACACTTTGACGGCTTTAATCATCAGACCGTTCAGCGGATTTATCGTCGATGCGTTCGATAGAAAGAAGGTGTTGCTTTTTTGTATGCTCTTTTTTGCACTATTCTTCGCCGGCTATCTTTTTGCCGGCAGTTTGATGCTCTTTGCAATCGTAAGAACTCTCCATGGTGCGCCTTTCGGAGCTGCAACCGTCGCAAACAGCACCGTGGCTATCGATGTACTTGCTCCTTCCCGCCGTTCGGAAGGCATAGGCTTCTACGGGCTGAGCAACAATCTCGCAACAGCAATCAGCCCCTCCGTTGCAATGTGGATATATGACCTTACACACAACTATGTCTTGATTTTTTCGCTTTCGCTTCTCTGTGCAAGCGTTGGATTTGCCATAAACTCCACCCTTAAACTCAAACCAAGAGAACAAATCAAAAATGCGAGCAAAATAAGTCTCGACAGGTTCTTTTTGTTGCAGGCTTGGAGAGAAGCGATCTCAATGATATGTTTTGCTTTCTCCTACGGAGTGCTATCAACCTACATTGCAATCTACGGAAAGGAGCGTTTGAACATCACCGGAGGCACGGGTGTATTCTTTCTCTTGCTCTCGTTGGGGCTTATCTTGTCTCGACTTGCGGGAAACAAAACTCTGAAAAAAGGAATGATTGTCCGAAATGCTTCTTTCGGCATCGTACTCTCGCTGATTGGCTATTGCTTATTTTCGTCGGTGCATAATTTCTTCGGATATTACGGAGCTGCTTTGATAATAGGTCTCGGCAACGGACACATGTTCCCTGCTTTTCAAACCATGTTCATCAATCTTGCACCCCACACCCGAAGAGGCACTGCGACTTCTTCCCTTTTGATTTCGTGGGACGTCGGAGTAGGTTTGGGAATTATGATTGGCGGAATGTTAGTCGGACAATTCGGCTACTACTCTGCCTTTTGGGCTTCGTCCTTGGTCAATTTGATTGGCGTAATTTTCTTCTTTGCCGTGGTAAAAAGCAATTACCAAAAGCACAAGTTGAGATAAATATCAAACAACTCATCTTTCCGAAGAGGCGTTCTCTCCATTATTCAAAAACCATTCCAAATATTCCGGCAGGTCGCAAAGCGGACTGAAACCCTCTTCTTTCATATTGTCGCCCAAAGGACACAATTCGAGATAGCCGAGTGTTGTTGCAGTGTCATATTCGCCCAACATCTGCTCGATAAGCGAGTAAACTGCAATGAGCAAATCCTCATTGTCCTGCTCATATTCGTCCAATGCCACTCTCAAACCAAATTTGTCGCTTTCTTCTTCACTCTCCAACGGAATGAACCACAGATTTTTGCTCTTCAAATGGTATTTCTCGAAAGTGATTGCAACATCTGCACCCTTGGCAGGTCGAAATGCCTCAATCTCCCAAAAATCCAACACAGGCGATTGTTCGCAAAGAGTTATCACATCGTCAAAATAGTCTGTGTCTCCCTCGCAGGTGAAGGTCAAAGTGCGACCTTTGTCAGACAAATCTCCGAGTACGAAATCTATACCCTCGCTATATTGTTTCAAATCATTGTCCAATCGTTGCAACAAAGCCTCCGCCTCGCCTTTTTCGGCAGAGTCAATATCCATCAACAAGTCTTTGTAGGTTTCAAAGCTGTTCCAAAATTCTTGTGCATTCATTTCCTTTTCTTTATGTATTGTGTTAAACCAAATGGGCTTCGATTTCCAACTCCACCCCATAGTTTTGCAAAACTGTTTCCTTGACCAAGCGTGCAAAATCGACAATTTCTTTTCCGCTTGCACCTCCGTAATTGACCAATACCAAGGCTTGCTTTTCGTGCATTCCCACATTGCCGAACCTCTTGCCCTTAAAGCCGCAATGTTCAATCAACCACGCAGCCGAAAGTTTCACTCCGTTTTTGTCGTCAAACGATACAATGCTTGCATCTTTGACTTTCAAAGTCTCAAACTGCTCTTTGGAAACAACAGGGTTCTTAAAAAACGAACCAACATTGCCAAGCGTTGCCACATCGGGCAACTTTGAGTTTCTCACCTTTGTAATCAGATTGCACATTGCCAAAGGCGTGAGAGCCTCTCGCTCCTTTTCGCTCATGTTGTTTGCAACTGCCGCATAGGAAAGGTTTGGCACAAACTCCTTTTGCAGACGGAACGAAACAGCATAAATCAATTCATTTTTGTTTGCTTTTTTCCATCGGGAGAAACGATAATCAAACTCACAGTCGGCAGCTTTTATTCGTTTCTTTGTTCCGCTTGACATATCAATATACTCTACCTGCTCAATCAAATCGGCAACCTGCACTCCGTATGCCCCGATGTTTTGAACCGGAGAAGCACCCACAGTGCCATATATTGCAGCCAAATTCTCCAAACCGCAATAGCCCCTTTGACAACACCACAACACAAACTCTCTCCACACTTCCCCTGCCGCAGCTCTCACAATCACCTGTGTGTCATCTTCTTTCACCACACTGACACCCTTGTTGCACACCCTGAGAACGCAACCATCAAACACCCGATTGGTAAAAACCGTATTGCTTCCGCCGCCAAGCACGAGCAGAGAACCCCTTTCGGCATATTTTTTGCAAACCTCGGCAAAATCACTCTCGTCATGCAACTCCAAATACTCCCTTGCCGTGCAATCCAAACCGAAAGTATTGTATCCTTTCAGACTTTTGTCAAACTCAGTCATAAACTCAAATTCTGCAAATTACTTTTCGCAAAATTACGAATTTATTTCAAAGTAGAGAAACAACCCATGCAAACCTTATATAATTGATTGATTATCAGAGATTGGAAAAAGACAAAAATAAAACGGCGTTTCAGCGGACCAAAACGCCGTTTCAACCGGACAAAACGGCGTTTTATTTCGTCGAATCAGCGTTTTGGTTTCATTAAGGTTGATTATGCTATATTGTTTCTTCTTTTTGTGGTTTATAAGCCTTGCTTTGAAGTAATTCCATTGATATTTTGCGATTTCAAAAAGTTTTAATATCTTTGCGAAATCAAAATGAT
>SFPR01000010.1 GCA_004551865.1 Bacteroidales bacterium | reverse complement strand
AATAGGTGAGGCAATATCTCCCGTGGCATTGAGAGTTCCGCCCGTATATACCCAGAACTCCGAATTTTTGTCAAGATGTATTGTAGTGCCTGCCGAAAGGTTGAGGGTGAAAGCCGAATCGACAACGCAAGTTCCGAGAATTACATGAGGTTTGTCGTTCTTCCAACGTATTTCATTGCCGCTTTCCACATATCCCGCCTGCTCTCCGCCCTCATTGACAAGCGAATACCATATAGTATCATAACCGCTTGGCGAGGAGGAGTTTCGACTTAGCAAAAAGTGTGTAGGTTTGTGATAGTAGGCATCTTGTCCGTAGGCTTGCAAAACAACGCTTTGTGTTTTGCCATTGAAGGAAAACAAAATTTCATCTTCAATCAGCAGCGGGTTTGATTGGTTATTTGGATTTAGTTCGACCTTTACAAATATATATAAGCTGTCTTTGGCTCCTATTTCCACGTCTTTTGCGACCAAGTCGGTCGTTCCGTCAATGTTGAGGCGGAAAAAACTTGCTGCTCCCTCCCTCAGACTTATTCTGTCAATCTTTATCGGTTTGCTTTCGTCGTTATACACCATAAGGATCTTGGTTAGCGAACTCACGGTGGTGAAAATGGTGTCGAAAGATACCGTATCGTTGCCAAATTTCAGTTCTACACCATTGCCGTCTGCATAGTCTTCTTCTCTTATGCAGCTTGTGAGCGATATTCCCACAAGGTTTACAATGACAAAAGCAGCAAGCAAAGTCCGAAAGTAGTTCACCGACAATCTATTTTATCTCAATCAAAACATATTTGCGGTTTCCCATGCCGAGCGATTGGGCATAATCCAACTGGCTTAGTCCGCTTTTTCCGCTCTCTTTGAGGAAGGGGTCATCACATTTGTGTTTCTCGGCAACCAAGTCAAACGATGCTTGGTCGATAGCAACAATGTCTTTGGAAGCAAGCATTCCTATGTCGTCGCAAAAAGGTTTTGGCGCTCTCGAAGAGCAATCGCACGAAGCAGATATGTTTGCCAATACATTGATAAAGACCATTGGTTTGGTTTTCCAAGCAACGTAGGCATACTCTACAAGTCTTTCCATAAAGGTGCTGCCGGGTAGTTCGACCTGACTTGGAGAAAATAACTTCAAAGGACATTCTGCAATACATTTTGCACAACCTATGCACTTGGTGGTGTCGATGTGAATGCCGCCGTCAAGGCTCAGTGCAGCCGCAGGACAATTTCGGACACAGTTTGCACAACCCACACATTTTTCGGGAGAATTTATTTGAGGATAATCGCTTGCGTGTTGAGCCATTTTCCCTCCCGGTGAGGCAAATCCCATTGCAAGATTTTTTATCGCTCCTCCAAAGCCTGCCGAACCATGACCTTTGAAGTGGGTATAGATGATATAGTTGTCATAGTCCATAAAGTGTTTGCCTAACTTGACGCTCTTGTAGTGCTTTAAGCCCATGTTTGTGGTCGGAATGTCAATTTCGCCCTCACTGTCCAAGATGTCTATCGGAGCAAAGGTAAAACCATGTTCGGCGGCAAGAGCCAAATGTTTGTCGGTATATCGTCTTTCGCCCACATACAACACGTTCGTTTCGACCCAAGTGGCATTTGTTTTCTTCATAAGCGGTCTCGTGAGTTCGGGATTGAGAAAGTTTTTGTTTCCTTTCTCGCCAAAGTGCAGTTTTACTCCGATTTTACCCTTAGGTTCTTCGCCCAAAGCCTCATAAAGTTTCAAAACATTCTCGGGAGTGATTTCTTTGATAAAGTAAACGACTGAAACGTCTTTTTGTCCGTGGTAATCTTTTTGGTCTATCCTTTGAGCTTTCGCACCCATGCAGGCAAAAGCCATAAGGCAGAGCAACATTGTTATCTTTTTCATCTTGAAAAGCTGTTGTTAATTATGTAATTTGTTCCAAAAATGCCGATTGTTGCCAATCGGGACTGCAAAGTTATGACTTTTTTCAAACATACAAAACAACAATCGGGCTTTTTGCTGTTTGAAACTCTCGAAGCGAATTTCAAATGTCCCGATTTATCATTTTTAGAGCAGGCAGAGAGTATAAATTGTGAGAGATGTAATTTATATATAAGACTTATTTTCAGTAAGGTTTGGCGGTATTGTTCTTTGGATTTTAACATTTGGAAGATTTTAAGCCCCAAATAGAGCGTTTCTTTCGGCAGAATATCACAATCGATTGAAACAATCGAAAGAAACAGGCTCTGTAAAAACGGCTGATTTTATGCAATTACGAAAATAAATCGCCGTTTCGTGAAAATAAAACGGCGTTTTTTCAAAATAAAACGGCGATTTCCGGTGATTAAAACGCCGATATTTTCGATAAAAATCTGACAATTTTCCATAAAAAGTCGGTCTTTTGCCTTAAAAAGTCTGACTTTTGTGTATAGTATCTCCACTTTGGCAACAAAAAGACGAAGACTTGCAACAAAAAGACGAAGACTTGCAACAAAAAATCTCCGTTTTTGCCCAAAACACATCAAGAATTGCTGTTAGGATTGTCCTTAACAATATGTGTAGTTCAAATGTTAAATAAGGGAAATGATTTTTATTTGTTTCGGCATGAGAAACCCTCTTTCGGAAACCTTCTTTGCAAGACATGAAACAATCTTTTTTATTTGTGCTTCGGGATGGCGTTTTGTCAAGAGAAAGCTTGTTGTTTTTGTGTTTTCACATTTTATTTATATCTTTGCACTTGGTTTGGAGCATTGTTCAAAATGAGAAAATGTTCTGCCACAGAGAAAAAACAAAGAAGGTATGCACATTGCAATAGCAGGGAACATAGGTAGCGGAAAGACTACATTGACAGAAATGTTGGCACGTCATTTCAAGTGGACTGCCATATACGAACAAGTAGATGACAATCCCTACATAGCCAACTTTTATGAGGATATGAGGCGTTGGTCTTTCAATTTGCAGATATACTTTCTGCACAAAAGATTTAAGCACGTTATCGACGTGAGAAACTGTTACGAAAATACGGTTCAGGATAGGACGTTGTACGAAGACGCTTATATTTTTGCACCCAACCTTCACGCAATGGGACTTCTCAACACTCGTGATTACGAAACCTATCTTGCTCTCTTTGAGTTGCTGAACTCTTTTATCAATCCGCCGGATTTGCTTCTTTATCTCAAAGCATCTGTGCCTACGCTGGTAAGTCAGATTGCCAAACGCGGAAGAGAATACGAAAGCAGCATAAGGCTCGACTACATAACCTCGCTTAACGAACGTTATGACACTTGGATAGAGAAATATGAGGGCAATAAGCTCATTTTGAATATCGATGAACTTAACATTATCGACAGCAAGGAAGATTTCGGTAAGGTTGTTTCGATGATAGAAGCAGAAACCAACGGATTGTTCAAATGAAAAAGATAGCCATAATACCTGCACGCTATGCCAGCAGCCGATTTCCCGGAAAGCCCTTGGCACTTTTGAAAGACAAACCCATGGTTATGTGGGTTTATGATGCCGTCAAGGCTTCGGGATTGTTCGACAAAGTTGTGGTGGCAACCGATGACGAAAGGATAGTTGCCGCAGTTGTATCTTTGGGAGGCGAGGCAATGATGACTTCAAGCCTGTTGAGTTGCGGAACCAAGCGATGTGAGGCGGTATTGTCGGCTTTGGAGGCAAGGGGTGAGCGATTTGATTTGGTGGTAAACGTTCAGGGAGACGAGCCTCTTGTTGATGCTTCGCAGCTGTCGGCAGTTATCTCTCTGTTTGAGGATAAGGATTGTCAAATAGGCACTCTCGCAAAGAGAATAACCAAACTTGAAGAGTTGCAAAACCCGAATTGTGTCAAGGTTGTTTGGTCTCAAAACAGGGCAATATACTTTTCGAGAAACATAATCCCATATCAGAGAGGCAGAAGCGAGAGCGAGTACCTCCAATACCATATATATTATAAGCACATAGGATTGTATGCTTACAAAAGCAGCGTTCTGCACAAGATTGTGGCTTTGGAAACCTCCCCTTTGGAAAAAGCCGAGAGCTTGGAGCAGTTGTGCTGGTTGGAAAACGGTTATCGGATTGATGTAACCGAAACAGACTTTGAGAGCATAGGCGTCGATACTCCCGAAGATTTGGAAAGAGTAAACGAAATGTTGGATAAACAATAAAATACAGAAGAATGAACGTAGCAGTCGATTTATTTGAATTCTTGCACAACCAAGATAGAGCCGAATTGCCCGGATTGGGAACATTTGTCGCTTGTCGGCAGTCGGCAACAATATCTCCCCTTACGGGGACAATAGAACCTCCTTGCAGAAGTATTGCTTTCAAACAAGAAGAAAGCGGAGACATGACTTTTGTGAGAAGTATGGCAGAAAAGGAATTTATATCTGAGCAGACAGCTCTTGTATGGATTAAGCAATATACCCAATCGGTGAAAGAGAAATTGGATTTGGGGCAAAAATGTAAGATAGGTGCTTTGGGCGAAATGTCAAAAGATTTTTCGGGAGCTTACGTTTTTGTGCCTCAGATGCAAAATCTGTTGGACGATGCTTTTGCTTTTTCGACCTTGAAGAACGTCAAAACATTTGATGTGGAAGAAAAGATAGAACCAATCCGCACAAGAGAACCGCTTGAAGACCTTCCGCAAGAGCCGCTTGCCAAGCAGCCAAAGGAACAGGAGCAATCGCAAGAGCTTGTTGAAGAACCAAAAGAGCAACAGCTCCCCGAGGAGGAACTCCCTCACGAAACAGTCTCTCATACCGAAGCCGTGATAGCAGAAGAGATTGACACTCCCGAACCGGAGCAAGAAGTAGAAGAAGAACTGCAAGTCGATACAACTCCCGAGCAAGAGGCAGAACTGCAACCAATCGAAAAAGAAGTAGAAATTGAGGACATAACACCTCAAAGCCAAAGCGTGAGAGAACAAGCTCAGGCAATAATAGAAGAAAACAAACGCCAAAAAGAGCAGGAGAAAGAACGCCTACGTTTGGAAAAAGAAGAACGCAAACGTCGCAAGAAAGCAAAGAAACGTCGCAAGAGAATACTTATCACAGTGTTGATTATATTGCTTTTCTTGTTGCTTTGTTGCGGAGGATTTGTGCTTGCGTTCTACTTTAACGCCCTTCCCGACAAGCCATTCTTGAAACCAATAACAGAAAGGCTTGCTTACTACATAACACCTCAGGCAAAGCCTGTCAAACTTGCGGCTCCGGCTGTCGAAACTCCTGCGGTTGTTGAAGAGATTGCCGAAAGCGAAACAACAGAAGAAGAGATTGTTCCTTTGCAAGAGGAAGTTGTTGAGCCGGCAAAGCCTCAAAAACCACAGACAAGCCCGACAAACACTGCCAAAAAGCAGGTTGCCAAAAAATCGGAGAAGAAAGAAAATACCACTACCCCTGCTCCAAAGCCTGCAAGCGAAGACAATTCGCCTGTTGTGGTGCAAAACTATTCCAAGTTGGGATTTGACGTCATCGGAGGCTCGTTTACCAACAAGGCAAATGCCGAAAGACTTGCCCGAAAAGCCAAAAGCCTCGGTTATGACAGCTATGTGCTTAGCAAAGTCAAGAGCGGAACACCTATTTACTATGTAAGTTACGGCTCTCGTCGCACCTTGAAAGAAGCAAACGACCTTATGGCAAAGATGACCGAGAGTTTGGGAGGCGAATATTACGTCATAAGCAGATAGAACCACACAAGGGATAATGATAAGGATAGAAGAATATCCCTACACCTACCATACACTTTCAAACGGCATAAGGTTGGTTCACCGATATACCCCTTCGGCAGTTTCTCATTGCGGTCTGACCATAGGAGTCGGCTCTCGCGACGAGAAACAAGCCGAAAACGGCACTGCACACTTTGTGGAACATTGCTTATTTAAGGGAACAAAGAAACGAAAGGGCTTTCAAATTCTCGGTTGCATAGACGGAGTGGGCGGAGAACTCAATGCCTTTACCACAAAGGAAGAAACCTGTGTTTATGGTCTCTACTTGCAGCAATATCACGAGAGATTTCTCGACCTTTTGGCAGACATAGTGTTTCATTCCGACTTTCCCTCTCGCGGAGTGGAAAAAGAAAAGGAGGTTATCCTCGATGAGATAAACTCCTATTTGGACACTCCTTCGGAGCAAATCTTCGATGACTTTGAGCAAATGGTGTTTGGCAACAATGGTTTGGGACGTCTCATTCTCGGAACACCCAAAAGGGTGGAGGCAATGAGCAGCGAAAAACTCAGAACGTTCGTTTCAAACAACTATACCACCGACAACATGGTGCTTTCTGCCATTACCTCCACTCCGAGCGACAAATGGTTTGCTCTTTGTGAGAAGTTCTTGGGGACAGAACCTGCAAGCCGAAAAACTCATCGCCGACAATCTCCACCTGCTTACTCTCCCAAGACAATAACTCTCGAAAGAGATACCTACCAGTCGCATATCATTGTGGGCAATCGGGCATACTCTTACCGAAGTGCTCAAAAGGTTGCTTTCTCTCTTCTTAACAACATATTGGGAAGCGGAGCTATGAACTCCTATCTTAATATGCACATAAGAGAACGCTATGGCTTTACATACGCTATTGAATCTGCCTATACGGCATACTATGACAGCGGAGTGTTCTCGGTATATGCTTCAACAGATAAGCGACATACCTCAAAGACAATAGACCTTATCAAAAAGGAACTTGAAAACATGATACTCAAACCTTTTTGCAACAAAAGCCTTTCTCGTTTCAAAAATCAATTGATAGGACAGCTTGTGGTGAATGCGGACCAAAATCAAACAGAAATGCTTGCCATGGGAAAAACTCTTCTTAATTTCGGAAAGATTACTCCCTTGAAAGAAGTGTGCAGGCAGGTCGAGCAAGTGTCTTGCAGTCAGATTGCCGAGGTCGCCCGAGAAGTCTTTGCACCGGAGCGTCTCTCTGTCATACAATACGGATAGAAAACAGATAAACCACCATTTAGAAGAAAGTTTATCGGTATATAAACAATTCAAATATGCAATAAGCGTACAGAAATTTGGAGAGAATTGAAAAAAAGCCCTAAATTTGCAAACTTAAAGTAAATTTCAAACAAATAAAGCGAATAAACAGATGAAAAAAAAGTTAGTTAGTTTTGTGGTTATGGCTATTGCCTTTACCGCAACCTTTGCAAAAAGTGTTCCTTCACCCGATGAGGGAATGTGGTTGCCGATGTTCTTCAAGCAACTCAACTATTCGACAATGCAAAAGATGGGTTTGCGTCTCACAGCCGAGGAATTGTATGACTTTAACCACTCTTCGGTAAAAGATGCTATCGTTCAGATGGGCAATTTCTGCACAGGAGAAATCGTATCCGACAAGGGACTGATGTTTACCAACCATCACTGCGGCTATGATGCCATTGCAAGTGCCTCAACCGTCGAACACGACTATTTGACCAATGGTTTTTGGGCATATTCTTTGGAAGAAGAAATACCAATCCCCGGATTGTATGTCTCATTCCTTGTAAGAATGGAAGATGTTACCAAAGACGTTTTGCAAGACCACATAAACGATGCACAAAAGTCCAAGTATGCAGACGAAATTCAGAAAAACATAGCCGCATTGCAAGAAAAATTCAGCGAGAATGGTCGTTACAGAGTAGAGATAAAGCCTTTCTTTGAAGGATTAGAGTATTATATGTTCATATATGAGGTGTTTACCGATGTGAGACTTGTTGGCGCTCCACCTTCTGCAATAGGTAAATACGGCGGAGACACAGACAACTGGATGTGGCCTCGTCATACGGGAGACTTTTCAATATTCAGAGTATATGCTTCAAAAGACAATACACCGGCAGACTATTCCAAAGACAACGTTCCTTACAAACCGAAACACTTCTTGCCGATAAACATCAAGGGAGTGGAGAAAAACGACTTCACAATGATATGGGGCTATCCCGGAACGACGCAACGATACATGACTTCTTACGAAGTGAAGAACACAATCGACATTGACGACCCTTCTTGTATCGCAGCAGGACAGGCACTCTTGCCGGTAATGAAATCTATGATGGATAAGGACAACGCAGTCCGCCTTAAATATGCCTCAGACTACGCTTCATACATGAATTTGTGGAAAAACAAAAAAGGAGAGTTGAGAGGATTGAAACGTTTGGACGTTTACGGCAAGAAGAAAGCCATAGAAGACCGCTTGGCAGAGTGGATTGAGCAGGACAACAGCCGCAAAGAACGTTACGGAACGCTTTTGTCAGACTTGAAATCTTGCTACCAAGCCATTGCAGCCTCACCTTCAAGCAAGTATTCTTGGTATGGCAACTTGGGATTGACCACAAGCAAAACAGCACTTACCGCTTTCAGAGTTTACATGACCCTTTTGCAAGTGGAAGATATGATGAAAGAAGACAAGGAAATGGCAGAACGAGTAAAGCAGGCACTAAGTCAGGAAATGTCAAACGTGTTTGCATCTACCGACCCTGCAACAGAAAAGCAAATGTTCAAGGCTTTGTGCAATCTTCTTTACTCAATCCCTGTGGAAGAAGGACGACCTGCAGGCATGACTTACTTGTTTGAAGACAAATACAAAGGAAACATAGACAAATTAGTTGATGATGCTTTTTCAAAGTCAGTCTTTGCAAATGAGAAAAACTTTAATAAATTCATGTCTAATCCTAAGACCAAAAAGTTGGAGAAAGATTTGATTGCACACGTTGCCATGATGACGTACCAAATGCTTGTTTCTACAACCGAAGAAGCCTCAGCAGCCGAAGCCAAGTTGGAAGATGTAAAGGCATTGTTTATCGAAGCACTCAGAGCAATGGACCCTTCATTGGTTCAATATCCCGATGCAAACTTCACAATGAGAGTAACATACGGACAAGTCTTGGATTACTATCCTGCCGATGCTGTTCACTATGACTATGTTACCACCATTGACGGCTTGATGGAGAAAGAAGACCCTACAAACGACGAGTTCATCGTTCCGAGCAAGCTCAAAGAACTATACAATAACAAAGACTACGGACAATATGCCGACAAGGACGGACGATTGATAACCTGCTTCCTTTCAAACAACGACATTACAGGAGGAAACTCCGGAAGCCCTATCCTTAACGCCGACGGACATCTTATAGGACTTGCATTTGACGGCAACTGGGAGGCAATGAGCGGCGACATAGCCTTTGAACCCGAATTGCAAAGAACAATCAATGTTGATGCACGCTATGTTCTTTTCATAATAGACAAGTATGCAGGAGCAAAGAACCTTATTGACGAATTGACAATCATTAAATAAAAAACAGAAAACTTGATGAAACTGACAAACGACAAAGAAAAAGTAAGCTACATCATCGGTGAAGACATAGGAGCTTCCCTTTTGAGAGAAGGATACGACTTAGATGTGGAGATAATGCTCTCGGCAATCAGAGCAGCAGCCGAGAACAAAAGCGAGAACCTTCTTTCGGAACAAGAAAAGAACGAAGTGATGATGCGTTGGCAACAAGAAGTGCAAGCAAAAAAGCAAGCCCAAATGGCAGAACAAGCCAAGGGAGCAAAGAAAGAGGGAGCTGCATTTCTTGCACAAAACCGCAACAATCCGGGAGTGTTTGAAACTCCGAGCGGACTTCAATACCAAGTGATAAAAGGAGCAGAGGGAAGAAAACCAAAAGCAACCGACACTGTTCATGTACACTATCACGGAACTCTTTTGAACGGCAGTGTGTTCGATTCTTCGGTTCAGAGAGGCGAACCAATCTCTTTTCCTCTCAATCAGGTCATTGCAGGTTGGACAGAGGGCTTGCAGCTCATGAGTATAGGCAGCAAGTACAAATTCTTTATCCCTTCGGAACTTGCATACGGCGATCAGGCGGTCGGAACAATCCCCGCAGGAAGCACACTTGTGTTTGAAGTAGAACTATTGGACATAAAGTAAACACCGATTTGAACTATTGGATTTATAGCATCGAAGAGTGCGAGAAAGCCTTTGGCATTCAAACCTCGTTGCCTCGGGCAAAACAAATCTCGATGCTTGCAAAACAACAGTTAATTTTTCAATTAGAACAAGAAGGTTTGTCTTTCGATACGACTATTGCAGTCGGCGAGAAAGGCAAACCTTTCTTTCCTTATAACCAAGGGCTGCATTTCTCCATTTCTCACACCAAAGACCATATCGCCTTTGCAATCGACACCCGTCCCGTGGGCATCGACATCGAACAACAGCGACCCTACAAACCCGCATTGGTCAGCCGCTTTTTCCACTCGGACGAATACACCTTTATCGACAGCCTTCTGCCCGAACAACAAGCCGAAGCCTTCACCCGATTGTGGACACTGAAAGAAGCCGCCGTCAAATGTACCGGCACAGGCATCTCGGGAGAGTTTGACCAATTTGCAATCCTCCCGGTCAAAGCAGGACAACAACTCGACTATACCGAGCTGACAATACAAGGCAAAGCCCCATACCCCACACTAAACCTCAGCTCCCACTACATCGAAAAGCACAATCTCAACCTTGCTCTCTGCACTCTCTGATACAGCTTTCCCAATCGACTAACAGCCTGAAAGTCTTGCTGCTGCAAAACGCCCTTTCAGTCAAATAAAACGCCGATTTATTTTTCCGAAACGCTGTTTCATTTCAGCCAAACGCCCTTTCGCCAAACAGCATTTGCACACCGAGAATTTGATATTTCTCAAAAAATTGTATCTTTGCCGAGTGATTGTCGATAAGCCGGCTTAGGAATTTATTTTTGCAGAAAGTCGATGAAAGCATATTGGCAAAGGTTGTAACAAATTTTGAAAATAGAAAAATGATAACTCGATTTTGTGCTTCTGATTTTACCGTATTTTCCAATTTGGAGGTGAAATTTTCGCCCAAAATAAACATCTTCATAGGAGAAAATGGTACTGGCAAAACTCATCTGATGAAAGCAGTTTATGCTGCCTGCTGTCTGATTAACAAAAAGATAGAGACGCCTTTCGATAAGAAGATTAACTCTGTTTTTACACCAAACAGCATAGGACGATTGGTCAGAAGAAGCGTTGGAAGAGGCTCAGGCAGTATTTCCGTTTACCGACAAGACGAAGGAGAAGCAAACGAACGTTCGATAAGTTTGGCTCTGACAACGCTGAATAAGGCTACGGTAAAACAAAAGGCTTGGCAGATTGACAAAGATGTTGAAGCTGTTTTCGTGCCGGTGAAAGATATGTTGGCAAATGCCCCGGGCTTTCGTTCCTTGTTTAGTCAGAAGAAACTATCATACGAAGAGGTTTACCTCGATGTGATAGACAAAGCCTTTCTCCCCTTGCCCAAAGGCAAGCCTGCTCCCGAAAGGAAAAAACTTTTGGATATACTCAACAAAGCAATGTCGGGCAAGGTCATTGCAAAGGAAGAAACATTCTACATAAAGAACAGAAACGGAGAATTGGAATTTCCTCTGCTTGCAGAAGGGTTTAGAAAATTGGGACTGATTTATCGACTTATACAAAACGAAACACTGACACACGGCTCTATGTTGTTTTGGGACGAACCCGAAGCAAACCTTAATCCCAAACTATCGAAAGTAGTTGTGGAAATTCTTCTCGAGCTATCACGCATGGGAGTTCAAATATTTGTTGCAACTCACGATTATGTTTTGCTCAAAGAGTTTGACTTGGCGGCAAATGAAGAAGATGAAGTGTTGTACCATGCTTTGTATCGCAACAACTATGGCGAATTGCAACACCAATCGACAACCGACATCGGCAAACTTGCACAAAACTCAATTGATGACACTTTCTCGAGAATTTTGGACGACGAAATACAAAAAGGACTTGCCGAGCTATGATACTGTTGCTTGAAGAAGAAAAATTTGAGTTTGATTTCCCGGAAGCGAAAGCGTTATACAAATTTGACGAAAGGGACATCAACTCTCCAAACTACCACTCTGCACCAATGAAAGCAGTAGATATTGTTGCAGAATTTGATAAGTTTCAACTGTGGATAGAAATCAAGGAGTTTCCACCCCATAGCATCAAAGCCATGCAGCAGACCAAAAGCACCGAAGCAGACAAACAGCCAAAATATAACAAGGCACATTTGACCGAAAACTTGAAATACAAATTCAGAGACACCTTTCTCTATCGTCTCTGTGAGGATAAGACAATCAAAGCCATTGTTTATATTTGCCTTACAAACTTTGACGATGCATTGAACGGATACTTTCGCAAGGAATTGCAAAGACAAATCCCTGCAGGGCAAGTATCCCGAAACTCAGATAAACACCTGATTGCCAAAAGTCAGGTATATGTAGTAAACAAAGAGGCGTGGAACAGAAACTTTGCCGCAAAATTTGGCACTTGCCGCAAAATAGTCTGACTGCACTTGCAAAAATACTTTATTTGTTTCAAATTGTGATGACTTCTTAAAGACACACCGAGAATTTCTTCTTCGGTTTTGCGAGTGTTATTGCTTTGATGTAAAGTACTTAAAGTCTGTAAGATACAGCGGTTTTGTCTTTCGATTTTATACATAAGTTTGAAAAAGAGTAAGAATGTTATGCCATGATAGAGCAAAGTAGTATATTTGCAAACAGAAAGGGCGATTGAAACGGTAGCAGTTGCTCTTTCGTTTTGTAAGTTTCTACCGATAGTTTTAATTAAAACTCGTACAATCGAGAAGAAAGTGAGTTATTAACGTTCTAAAATTTCAAACACATGAGAAAATCACAGTTTATCATCATCGCATTGCTACTTTCCATAGGGGGGGGTAAATGCACAGGGTAGCTTCAAAAGGCACAATTACGGACTTGAAGCGAACTTCGGACACATTCCGTATCACAATTCGTACATCGTAAACTTCTTAGCAGATGGGAGTTTTATCAATGTAGAGAACCAAAACGTTTGGGACATATCTCTGAAATACGAGTACAGATTTAACAAAAGATTTTCTTTATCACTGTCGGCAGGTTATATGCAGCAGGTTATGGGAATGAGAGGATACATTCCTTATTTTGTCGATACAACCATAGGAGACAGATGCTTCACACTGAGGGTGCAACATTTGAATATTCCTCTTGTTGCAAACTATCGACTGCCGATAACATCAGATGCAAATATTCTTTTGGGTGCAGGCTTCAATGCTTCCTTGGCTTTGAAACAAGAGTATGAGCTATCCGAACAACCCTCAACCTTAACCTTGGTGTCAAAACCTTTTGACTTGGACTTTGTCGCCAAAGCAGGCTTGGAAGTCGAAAGCAAACGCAGAGTGCAGTTTAACGCAACCCTATACCAACCGATGATTGGCAATATCAATTATCGCCTTCTCGGTTTTGACGTCCTCACAACAAACAGCAAGGAGTGGGTTCCGAGGTTGATGTTCGGTGTTTCTTTGTTCTTCTAAAACCCAATTCAATAGTTTTCGGTAAGACAATACGATATAATTTAACCAACAAAGCGGGAGGACATTCATTCCGCCCGCTTTTTGTACCGTTATCGGCAAAACAAATCGTCCATTGTAAGGCTTTGTGATGAGATTTTGGCTCTAAGTGGTCAAATTAGTATGGATAAAGCCAAAATGATAGCAAACAAAGTGGCTTCATTTGTGCCAAAAACGATAGATGAAGCCACTTTGCTGAATTGCTATTGCTCGTTTAAGCTGTGCTTATTGCCACATTACTCGCTTGTTGGGGGCAGTTTGTCCGATATATTTTTAGCAAACTTATTACTTTATTCGTCGTTCCCAGACTTCAAAGCGGTAGCTTACGGCTTCTTTTTGGTCGTAGAGCAGTGGCGAAAGGCGTGTTTGATGCCATGTTGTGCTGTCTATCTCGGGGAAAGAGACGTCTCCTTGGTAGGGCTGGAAAAGTTGGGTGATGTAGAGGCTGTGGCAGTGTGGCAAAAGTTGAGCGTAGAGGCTTGCTCCGCCAATGCAGAACACTTCTTGCTCTTCCAATGCGGACAATGCCTGCTCCAAATCGGGGAATACTTCGGCTCCTTGTGCCGTATAGTCTTTTTGGCTTGTTATCACTATGTTTCGGCGATTTTTGAGGGGCTTGAAAGGCAGGCTCTCCCACGTTTTTCGTCCCATGAGGACGGTTTTGCCGAGTGTGATGCGTTTGAAGTACTTCAAATCTTCAGATAAGTGCCACAAAAGGCTGTTATCCTTGCCTATGATGTCGTTTGAGGCTTTTGCAACTATCAGGTTAATCATACCGCAACCTCCGCTTTTATGTGTGGGTGGCAGATGTAGTTCTCTATCTTGATGTCTTCATATTTGAAGTCGGCGATGTCTTTGACCAAAGGGTTGAGTGAGAGAGTCGGAAGGTCGTAAGGTTTGCGAGAGAGCTGTTCTCGGGCTTGTGCTATGTGATTTAAGTATAGGTGAGTGTCGCCTGTGGTGTGTATAAACTCGCCTGCTTCAAGTCCGCAGACTTGTGCAATCATTTGTGTGAGCAATGCGTATGATGCAATGTTGAACGGAACTCCCAAAAAGACGTCTGCACTCCTCTGATAGAGCTGACAAGAGAGCTTGTTGTTCGCAACATAAAACTGAAATATGATATGACAAGGCGGAAGTGCCATTTGGTCAATTTCTCCCACATTCCAAGCACTTACCAAAAGGCGTCTCGAATCGGGGTTTGTCTTAATTTGCTCAATCACCTGCCCGATTTGGTCAATCACTTTGCCGTCTTTAGCTTCCCATGCACGCCATTGTTTGCCGTAAATGGGACCGAGGTCTCCGTTTTCGTCTGCCCACTCGTCCCAAATTGTTACTTTGTTGTCGTGAAGGTAGGAAATGTTGGTTTCTCCTTTCAAAAACCACAACAATTCGTAGATTATGCTTCGTATATGTAGCTTCTTGGTGGTAAGAAGCGGGAAACCATTCTGCAAATCGAACCTCATCTGATGACCAAAGACCGAGAGCGTTCCCGTTCCCGTCCTGTCGCTTTTCTCAACTCCGTTTTCCAAGATGCGTTGCAGCAAGTCTAAATACTGTTTCATAGGTTTTGAGGGTGTTACTTGGATAGTTGCATAAGGTCTTTGCCGATGTCTCGTCTCAAAGTCTTACCTTCAAATTGTATTTTCTCGGCTTGGGCATAGCATTTGGCGAGTGCTTCCTGCATAGTCTTGCCAAAGCAGCTCACAGCTATCACTCTGCCGCCTGCGGTAAGGATATTGCCATTCTCATCTGCCTTTGTGCCGGCGTGGAAGAGCATACAGTCGCTACAATCGTCCATTCCGCTCATCAGTTTTCCCTTCTCATAACTTTCGGGGTAACCTTTGCTGACAAGCATTACCGTTGTACAATAGTCAGGATTGATTTTGAGAGAGTATTTGTCCAATTCTCTTTTGCCCACAAGGTCAAAGGCTTCGACCAAGTCGCTCTCTATTCTCGGCATGACGCTTTCGGTTTCGGGGTCTCCCATTCTAACATTGTATTCTATCACGTATGGGTCGCCCTTTACGTTCATCAGTCCTATGAAGATGAAACCTCTATAATCCAAGTTCTCTTTTTGCAATCCTTCTATGGTTGGTTGTATTATTCTTCTCTCGACTTTTTGCATGAAGTCTTGGTTTGCAAATACTACGGGCGAGATACTGCCCATTCCTCCGGTGTTTAGTCCTGTGTCTTCTTCGCCAATGCGTTTGTAATCTTTGGCTTCGGGAAGCACGATGTAGTGTTTGCCGTCGGTAAGCACAAAGACGCTACACTCGATGCCGCTCAAAAATTCTTCAATCACCACCTTGTCGCCTGCATGACCAAACTTGGCTTGCGAAAGCATTGCTTCCAATTCTTTTTCTGCCTCTTGTATTGTGGACAAAATGACAACTCCCTTGCCTGCTGCCAAGCCGTCGGCTTTCAAAACGTAAGGAGGGTTGAGGGTTTTGAGAAATTGTTTTGCAGCATCTAAGTCCTGTTTTCCAAAAGTCTGATAACGAGCTGTCGGAATGGAGTAACGAGACATAAATTCCTTGGCAAAGTCTTTGCTGCCTTCCAACATTGCTGCTTGCTTTCTCGGTCCTATCACATTGATATGAGCAGTTCTTTCGTCATTTGCAAAACTGTCCGCAATGCCATCGACCAATGGTTGCTCGTTTCCCACAACCAACATATCAATCTCCTTTTCGCAGGCAAATGTCTTGATACTTTCAAAGTCGCTTCCGATGTTTACACACTCTCCAACTGCACTCATGCCGGCATTGGCAGGCGAAATATACAACCGGTTGCAAAGTTTGCTTTGCTTTATCTTGCTCGCCATTGCGTGTTCTCTCGCTCCCGAGCCTAATAGTAAAATTCTCATAGTATGTTTATTCGTTTTTTGATTATCAATTTAACTTTTTACTCTTCCTCTTCGTTTACAAAGGTGAAGTTCATCTGCTTTTTGAACAAATTGACGCTCACAATCTTGATTTTGACAGGCATTCCGATTTGATAAATCTTGCCCGAAGTCTTGCCGACCAAACGAAAATTGTCTTCATCAAGCACATAGAAGTCATCGGTTATGTCTCTCATCGGCACTAATCCCTCACATTTGCTTTCGTCAAGCATGACATAAACACCCCACTTGCTCACTCCCGAAATCGTTCCCACAAATTCCTGTCCTATCTTGTCGGAAAGATATTCCGCCTGCTTGAATTTGACAGACGCTCTCTCGGCATCGGCAGCCTTTTTCTCCATATTTGAGCAGTGTTCGCACCTTTGCTCAAACACTTCCTTATCAACCGATGGCTTGTTGTCCAAATATCTTTCCAAAAGTCGGTGAACCATCACATCAGGATAACGTCTGATTGGCGATGTAAAGTGTGTATAGTATGGAAATCCCAAGCCATAGTGTCCTATGTTGTCGCAAGAATAAAATGCCTTGCTCATTGTGCGAAGTGCAATCATGTTTATCATTGTTTCTTCGCCTTTTCCCGATATTTGTTCAAAGAGTTTGTTGAAGCTCTTGGTGAGCGAACTTCTTGTCTTGTCGTTCAGGTTGTAGCCCAACTTGCCCACAAAGTCCTTAAACACTTCAAGTTTTTCTTTGTTCGGCTCATCGTGAACTCTATATACGAAAGTCTTGGCTTGGCTTTTGACTTTGGCTTTGCCGATGTGGGCGGCGACTTGTCGGTTTGCCAACAGCATAAACTCTTCTATCAACCAGTTTGCTTCCTTGCTCTCTTTGAGATATACACCTGTCGGTTTGGCATTCTCGTCCAAGTGAAACTTGACCTCGATGCTCTCAAAGTTGATTGCACCTGCCCTAAAACGTCTCTTTCTCATCTGTTCTGCCAAAGCCCATAGCGACAAAATCTCATCACAGCAGTCTCCGCTACCTGTTTCTATCACTTGCTGAGCCTGCTCGTAGGCAAATCGACGGTCGGAACGAATAACCGTTTTGCCAAACCACTCGTTCACAACCTCAGCTTTGTCATTCATCTCAAACACTGCCGAAAAGGCAAACTTGTCTTCGTCCTGCCTTAGGGAGCAAACACCGTTGCAAAGTTTTTCGGGCAACATCGGTATCGTCCTATCGACAAGATAAACCGACGTAGCCCTGCGATAGGCTTCTTCGTTCAAGGCTGTGTTTTCCCTTACATAGAAAGAAACATCTGCAATATGCACTCCGACCTCCACATTGCCGTTTGACAAGCGGCGAAACGACAAAGCATCGTCAAAGTCCTTTGCATCGGCAGGGTCAATGGTGAATGTGGTTACCGAACGGAAGTCCCGACGTTTTGCAACCTCGTCTTGGGGCAGTTCGAGAGGGATTTGCTCAGCTTCTTTCTCCACTTGTTCGGGGAAAAAGAGAGGAAAGTCAAACTCGGAGAGAATTGACTGCATCTCCACATCGTTTTCGCCCGGACGACCAAGTACTTTCACCACTCGTCCGAAAGGATTGTTGGCATTTTGCGGCCAATCGGTAATCTCCACCAAAGCCTTGTCGCCGTCTTTTGCACCATGCAGGTCGTTGATGTCCAGAAAAATATCCACAGGCATCGAACTGCTGTCGCAAACAAGGAAAGCGAACTTGCCATGCTTCTGAATGATACCAACAAAAGAGGTTTTTGCTCTTTGCAATATCTCAACAATCTGACCCTCACGCTTTCTTTTCTTACGTTGTGGGAAGAGATAGACCTTCACCTTGTCGCCATTGAGAGCGTGATTGGTGTTATTCATATTTATATATACGTCTTCGCCGCCCTCATCGCACAACACATAAGCCTTTCCCGTCTGTTTCATGTCCACGGTTCCCACAACGTAGTGGGCAGGTAGCACATTGTTTGTGATATATTTGGGATTGAGCTTGTATTTTCCTCTTTCGATTTCGTTGATTATCTCATCTTCTGCCATTGACTGCAAGTGATTTCTTATCATCTCCTTGCTTCCGCGGTCGGTGATGCCGAGTCGAGAAGACACCTGCTTGAAATTCAATGGTAAAAGAGGATTTGAGGCAAATACTTTGAGAATAGAGGTGGCTATTGCCGACATATCTTTTTTCGATTTCATGACTTGATACATTTTATCCTGAATGATAGTGCAAAGATAGCAAAATCCCCACAGTTGAATATGAATTATATGTGAAGTTTTTCGATGATACTTTGGTACTAATTGAAGAAAAAAAAGCCATAAGGTTGAGCTTATGACTTTATTGCACTTTTAGTTGGAACTATTATTCGGAGTCATAAGAATAAAAGAAGCAAGAGAGGAGAGCATGACAAAATACAATATAAAACCATGGTTTTGTCGTTGTCGTAAACTTCTACATCAATATCCCTATTCATGTTTTGTAGTAAGTATTTTGCCAGAGAGTTGTTTCCGCATATATCATTGTAATCAGCAGCTTTGGAAGTTTTGCACCCTAATAATTCAACTGTCTTTATGTAATTTACATCTGAGTATTTTGAATAACGATCCCTATATTTTAGTTCTATTTCTACAATATCCCCTGTACTATTCGAGAAAGTGTAAGTGTCATAAGTGAAATTGTCATTATCCATTGCGGTTCCATAACCTGATTGTGTTGAATAAGAAACGGCAGTTACAACGGTGTTGCTTGATGTCTCTTCTTTGTGTCCTGACAGCTCGTAACCTTTTACTGATAAATCATTTTGTACACGCTGAATACAACGATTGTATTCATCAAAACTTGTAACTCTTTTAACCGAAGTACAACTTGTTACTACGCAAGCTGTAATAAATAATAAAACAATCTTTTTCATATTTGCTTCTTTGTTTGTTATCATCCATCGATTGATTAGTTCTGTTCTTGCTCTTTCTTAAAAAAATATCGTGCATCAATGTTTGTATTTGTGGTATAACAGCCAATGGATTTGGGAATTATACCTTAATTTCGGTATTAGTATTACAGGATTTGTTATATCAAATCATTATTACTTACACTGATCATATTCAAACAAGATGTACAAAAATAGATTCTTGTTATTTGTTTATATCCGTTGTTCTTTATGACAAACTTTCCCGCTTGCAAAGGTACGTAATTTGGGCTTATTTGCAAAATTATTTTGGACATTTATGCAAGTATTTTTGCGACTGAATATAACCATATTTGAAATAAAAGATCGATACGCAAATTATTTTTCAAATCGAAACTTTGGTATGGTTTTTCAAGTATCTTTATTCGTCAAACTTTGATGCTTTTTCAAAAAATGCCATTGTATTTAATGCTTTCAATACTCTGATTTACAGAAGTTTCTTTTTGGGGATTTTGAAACGGCGTTTCGTCGGGATAAAACGCCGTTTTGTCTGACTGAAAGGGCGTTTTGGAAAAATAAATCGGCGTTTTGTTATTGCTTGATTTTCAAGTTGTTTTATTGAAATGCAAAACTCTTGTGCAGAAGGCTTGGTTTTGAGTCCTCCAAGGGTGTTTGAGTTTTTTCAAATAGTTTATGGAGAATATATTTCATTATATTTGCAGCGTAAATACCTTGGTGCAGTTTGAAATACAAACGATTAGAGACTGTCTATACATTTGACACAATAACCCAACGTCCTTTTTTTCGTCCTCCTTCTCTATAAATACTGCCGAGTGCCTGTAATTGAGCAATGTAACGTTGCAAAGTTCGGAATTTGATGCCTGTCTTTTGTGCCAATTCTTTTGTTGTAATGTCCGGGTTGATTTTTATCTCTTGTATAATAACCTTTTGAATTTCAGATAAATCCTTTACGCCACCTTTTACGCCACCTTTTACGCCTATTAGCTTTGTTTCATTCTCAAAATACAAAGTGAGTTTTACTTGCATTAGTTCAGTCTGCTCAATCAACTCCGGTTTAATCCAATGTTTTTCGTTCCATGCGTTCAGAATGAGGGGAAATCCCGAGCCGAGGTTTTCTCCATAGCCAATCATACGGAACATATTCTGTATTCTTTGGTTGCGAGCCTTTGATTCTCCTCCCTGATATATCTGCTCTATGGGGAGTTTGAGTAATCCCGGGTTGGTCAGAACGATGCGGTCATCGTATTTTTCAATTTTTAGAACACCATTGAGTAAGAGGTCTGAGTGAATTATCATGTTTGTTACAGCTTCTCTCACAGCCTTATGCAGTAATGTGTCGTCCTTTCTTATTATCCCTTCCATTTGGAAAGGACGCGGCAAATCAATAGTCAATTTTGGAATAACCATTCGCATGAAGTTGTACAAATTATTCTCCCATCTGCCATCATAAGTGAGGCGGTCGCTATATCGTTGCTCCCCAATAAGGTGGGATTTGTCAATATAATCCATTCGTAAGTTGTCAAACCTGTCGCGAATTGGCAATCCTTTGCCAAACATTAGAAGTCCTGCCATTGTAACTCCCTCAATCTTGCTTTTTCTATCAACAGCATATCCGCCTAATTGCAGAAGAAATTCTTTGTGACCAAGATCATTCCAAACGTGATCGGGATTATCTGTCTTGAACATCACTCTGTAATTCTCCAATGTGGGAATGTCTATATCGTCCATGGTGTAGTGTTCTAATATAATCCTGTCATTCCCTGCTTCGTTGGCATCTCGAAGCATCATTTT
This sequence comes from Bacteroidales bacterium, assembly GCA_004551865.1. Lineage (GTDB taxonomy): Bacteria > Bacteroidota > Bacteroidia > Bacteroidales > P3 > Onthomorpha. The sequence goes on along the minus strand of SFPR01000010.1, from coordinate 38,494 downwards.
TAGCTCTTGTTCTGTGCAATGATAGTCTCCCTCGTGGTTTCGCTTGAATGTTCCTCTTGAAAGGTTGTTGTTGATATATACGGGACGCATATTGGCATCTGCACGCGGCACATTGATGACTATAATATCCCTTCCGTCTATATTAAGTACTTGCACATCTTTGTCTCGGAGCAGATTGACACTAACTTTCTCTTTGCTGTTGAGGGTGTTCCATAAGTCTTTTCTTATTTTGTCGGCATCATCTACGCCTACAATCTCAAATCGTTTGGATTTATCTCTTTCTTCTATATTTTCTGCCACACCGAGAAGAATTGTTCCTCCGTATGTATTCGCAAAAGCAGAGTAAGTATCCCATACAGAATTTGGAATACTGCGTTGTGCTTTCTTACATTCGAGTGTAACACGTTCACCTTTCAAAAATATACCTTTGATGTTTAACATATCAAAAAACGTTGGTATTATCTCTCCTTTTTTATTTGCTTTGCTGATAATCCTGACCAATTCTTACATTGTTAAGATCTGAGGGTTTCAATCATCAAGTGCAAATTTACAATACTTTTTTGTAAACGCACTCTTGGAAAGTTTGGAAATTTGGATTCTTTTGCTTAGACATTGTTTTATGAGAATTTTATGCTTGAGCTTTAATGCTTTTATTTACAGACTGTTCTTTCGGGGGATTTTGAAACGGCGTTTCGTCGGGATAAAACGCTGTTTTATTTGGCTTAAAGGGCGTTTCAGGAGAATAAAACGGCGTTTTGTTATTAGTTGATTTTCAAGTTGTTTTGTTTGAATGCAAAACTCTTGTGCAGAAGGCTTGGTTTTGAGTTATCTGAGTGGATTTGGGGCTTTTTCGATTGATTGTTTGCAAACAGGATTGAGTATCATGTCAGACCGATGTGAACAAAAAGTGCCGACAGATGAGAACTGTCGGCACTTGCGGACTGAATAAAACATTAAGGTTATTCCAAGTTACTTTTCTTTTTTCTCGATAGCCTCTTCTCTCTTGCCGTCTTCTACCTTTTCCAAAAAGGTATCGACAAACTTATTTTCAATCTTCTTGTAAGTGGAAACAACTGCGTCTTCGACAGCTTGATAACCTGAAACAACTCCATTCTCTACGGCTTTGTAGCCTTTTTGAACGTTTTCTCCGATTTTTCCTGTTTTTAATTTGTACTCGCTCATGATTGTGTCTGTTTTTGAATTTTCTTTTATTGGATTACTTTCTGTTTTAACTGTTTGAGCTTGAAGACCTGCCAATGGCAGACAAGCCAAAATAAATAAAAACTGTTTTTTGATTTCTTTCATGATGTAATGTATTTATGGATTATGTTTTCAGAATCTGTATCCCAAGCCGATGCTTGCCTGATGCTCAGTTAATGTGCCGTTGTCGTTCATTGCCGAATTGAAGAAGGCATAGCGGTAGTTCAGATTGATTTGTAATCCGCAGCCAAACTCGACTCCCAAGAGCATTCCTGCTCCCAAGTTCCAACGACTTAAAGTGAAGTATTCGTTATTCTTGTCGTAGAGATTTGTTTCGCCAATTTTGGCACTCAATCCTGCACTTCCCCAAGGACCAACCCCCAAATAGAATATGGTGTTTTTGCAGTGTACTTCGGGCATGAAGTAGAAAGGAACCATTATTCCGAAACCTGAGCATTTCTCTTCAACCGAATTGTATGTGAGCCGAGAGCGATTTTGTTGCAGCAAGACTTCTGCTTGTATGGCAAAATGCTTTGTGAATGTACGCTTGAGGGTAATGCCTGCATTTTCACCTATTCCGAAGTTCCAATCTGTTACTCCTTGCACTCCCTTTTCTTGCATAAAGTCGCTGTTTAACTCCGCTTTGATGCCGATTGTGAGCGACTTCGGCTTGTCGTTTTCGTTTTGTGCGTGTGCATATAAGCCCATCGCTGCCATGATAATTACAATGAATGTTTTCTTCATAGTTGTTTGTTTTGTTGAATTGATAATTTGTTAATTACTAATTGCGAACACCATGTTCTGTTTTCCGTTTGCAAAAGTACTATGAATACATATCAGGGGTGTAGAACACAAGTCTATAAAATTAGCTTAAATTTCGCTTTTAACTCAAAAAAGGCGATTTTTAATCGATTTTTGTATTTGTCAGACCAATTTGGTTTGTATCTTTGCACAAAAAAAAAGACAATATGAAGAGAGGAGTATCTTATATAGATATAAAAGCATTTACCAAATTGTTACCTCAAAGCATAGAAATTGAAAACGAGGTTCTTTTGATTGATAATGCAGAATTGTTAAACTCGCATAGTGAACCATATAGAACAGATTGTACAACAACCCTGATTTATTTTGAGGGAGAAACTACTTTCTTTGTCAATATGAAAGAGTATCATGCCAAAGCTCCGTGTATGGTTACCTTTTTGAATGACCAAATCTTGTGTACCTCAAACAGCGAGGGGGATATTGTATGCAAATGTATCATTTATTCAAAGCATTTTACAGAGGCTCTTTTCGGAAACAGCAATAGCAAATTGCAGTTGTTTCATTCGATATACCAAAATCCTGTGGTAGAGTTAAAAAAGTCCGATTTGCATATTTTTAATACGTACTTCAACGTTTTGAAAACAATAGCCGATACACCGGAAAATCCTTATAGATTGGAAATAACCAAACATCTCACTTTGGCTTTGTATTATGGTTATACGTATGGGCTTCATCAAGAGAACGAAAAGGGCAAACTGAGCAGAAAAGAGGAGATAAGCAAGGAGTTTGTCTCTTTGTTGAGAGATAATTTCATAACTCATAGGGATATTTCATTCTATGCCGACAGGCTCTGTGTGTCTGCCAAGTATCTTTCAAAGGTTATCAAGGAGACCTTGGGCAAAACACCTTCGGAATTGCTATATGATTATGTTCTTACAGAGAGCAAGGTGTTGCTTTCTTCGACAGATATGACCATACAGCAGATTGCATACGAGTTAAACTTCGAGACTTTGGATTTGTTCGGCAAGTTCTTTAAGCGTCTTGCAGGTTGTTCGCCGCGAGAATATCGCAATCGTTTGAGCCTCGGCTGATGTGCAGGAGCGATTGAGCTTTGCGGTAACTTAGTTCTTTTGTTAGCTTTGTCGGCTTTTGCGTTGCAGCTTGAGAATACGGCGTCTCTGCCAGCGTTTCCAACGTTGCATGGGCGAGGAGGTGCGAGATGTTCTGTTGAGTGAAAGTTTGTCTTCGCTGTCTGCATCTGTGTTCAGAGTGAGGTGAGCTTCGGCAATGCTGGCATTGAGTTCAAATCCGATAAGAAGAATAAAGGAGTTGAGGTATATCCACAGCAGAACGATAATCAGTACACCTATCGAACCATAAAGAGCATTGTATTGAGAGAAGTGTGTGATGTAAAAGTTGAAGCCTTGTGTTGTTAATATGAAGAGAATTGTGGCAAGTGTGGCTCCTGCCGAAAAGAATGTGTAATGAGTTCTTACCGCAGGGGTATAGTAATAGAGCGACGCAAAGGCAAAATAGACTATGACAATGAGCAGTATCCACTGGGCAGCTTTGAGCATGAACATTTTGGCTGCGGAATCCAAGATGCTTTCTTGTTCTAAGTATCGCACAAAAATCTTGAAGCCGCCTGTCAAGGTGAAACTTATGATTACCACAATGGCAATTATCACAACTATGAGCATACTCATAAGCCGGCGTTTTAACCATTTGCGTTTTTCTATCGAGTGATGAGATTGGTTAAAGGATATAAGTATGGCGTTAATGCCGCTTGAAGCAACGTAAATTGATGAGATGAAACCCACAGAGAGCAATCCGTTATGTTTGCGTTGCAAGATGTCTTGCATGGTTGTCTCTATGGTCGGGTAAATAGTCTCGGGAACAAAGTCTTTTAAGAAATCGAAGAGTTGAGCCGCATAATAAGTGGTGTCGAAGTAGGGTAGAAGGGTAAAGAAAAACAGAAGTAGCGGAAACAATGCCAAAATAAAGTGAAACGATGTGGCGGCGGCTCTTTGGTTCAGCACGCCTTTCATCAGTCCTTTGATGAAAAATACTGCCACATCGAATAGTGGTATGCCTTGAAAGCCGGGAATGACCAACAGTCTCGAAGTGTGTAACACTTCTCTCACCGGTCGCCAATAGATGAGCTTGCGAAGGTATTTGGTTTTGTTGCTTTGGTCCATCAATTCTCGGCAAGCAAACTCAAATCCACACTTTTTATGTGATGGGTAACAGCTCCCACCGAAATGAAATCAACTCCGCTTTGTGCATACAACAAGAGATTGTCTTTTGTTATGCCGCCCGAGCTTTCGGTTTCGTAGCGATGGTCAATCATTTTGACGGCTCTTTTGGTGTCTTCGGGTGAGAAATTGTCCAACATTATCCTGTCGATGCCGCCTTTTTTGAGAACTCTTTCCAATTCTTCAAAGTTTCTGACTTCGATTTCAATCTTTATATCGAGATTGTTGGCTTTTATGTAGGCATTTGTCTTGTCTATTGCCTGCTCTATACCTCCTGCAAAGTCAATATGGTTGTCTTTGAGCATTATCATGTCGTACAATCCCATTCGGTGGTTGGTTCCGCCTCCTGTTTTGACAGCATATTTCTCCAATACTCTGAGTGTGGGAGTTGTTTTGCGAGTATCGAGCAATTTGGTGTGGTATCCCTCGAGTGCTTTGACGTATTCTGCCGTTGTGGTCGCTATTCCCGAAAGGCGTTGCATATAGTTTAGCACCGTTCTTTCGGCAGTGAGAATGGAGATTGCAGAACCTGACACAACAAAAAGTACATCGCCTTTTTTTACAGCCTGTCCGTCTTTTGCCAAAGGTTCAAATTGCAGGCTTTTGTCCACAAGTTCAAAAACCATTTCGGCTATTTGCATTCCGCAAATGATGCAATCTTGTTTTGCAATCAACTTTGCTTTGTTTCTGTCCTTGCAATCAATGCAGGCAAGTGAGGAATAGTCCCCACTGCCCACGTCTTCGCTGAGGGCAGTGAGGATATGTTGTCTTATGTATTGTGTGTCGAGTGTCATATCTTGGTTTATCTGTTTATTATCAGTACGCATTCCCATGTGGATTGTTCAAAGTAAATTCTCAATACGTAAGAACCGCTGCGCAAGTCGCCGAGATACAATTCTGTTTCGCCGTTTGGTATTGTTAAGTCTTGAAGACAATGTACCAACTTGCCGTCTGTGGAAATTACCTCAATCTTTGCCTTGCCCAAATCGCTGCCGGAATGGATTTTTATGTGTCCGTCAGATGGGTTGGGGCTTACTTTGATTGATGTTTTATTGGTTGCAATGTCGTTTAAGCCCACTCCCTGAGCTACGTTCACGCTCAAAGAACCCGATGTTGCCTCTTCGCAAGTTCCGCTCTTGACAACAGCTCTGTAACTCCAAGTGCCTGCTTCGGCAGGAATGTCTGTCAGATAGATGCTGTCTTGCGAATTTTCAATTCTTTCGTAGTTGTATCCCTCTTTTCTCTTTTCCCAATACAACACATCGCCCAATGAGGCTCTCAGTTGCAATCTTAGTTCGCTTCCCGAGGCAGGATTGTCGCTCACAAGGAACACATTGCCGCCCCTTGAAGCAGGACTGACCAAAATTGTTACCACGTTGCTTGTGTCGCTTACAAAGGTTGAGGATACCACTCTGGCGAAATAGGTTGTTGCAAAGAGCTGTCGCATTTCGAGGTCTTGAAGATTGGAAACCGAACTCATGGTGCTTTCGACCCATACGATGCTATCGGTACTCATTATCCACTGATAGGTGTATGTTCCGCTACCTCCGCTTGGTTGAGAGCCTTGCAAGTCGTCGGCAATGCTGCCTTCGCAAATTTGTTGGCTCTCCGAAATGGTGTTGTTGAGTATAGGAGTGTAAGGAGTGGAGATTTGGAATTGTTGTCCGTAAGTTGTGCCGTAAGAATTGGTTGCAAAGGCTCTTATATAATAAGTGGTGTGTTCTTGAAGGTTGCTTATCGTTCCCTCAAATGTTCCGATGCCGCTGCCAAGAGCAAGAGTGTTGTCGGCAGTTGTCGGCATGGTTTCGACTGACCAACAAATTCCTCTCGATGTAACTTCGCTCAATCCCGACATTGTAACCTCTCCGGAAACGCTGATGCTGTTGTAGGTTGCCAACTGAGGCTCGTTGGTTATGACAAAAGGAGTTTGCATTGTGGCATTGACAAGTATATTTTTTACCGAAAGAGAAGAAGAATTTGAAATTCCCTCAAATGCGATGAACAAAGTGCTGCTTGTATAGTTCAAAGGTAGGCTGTCTCTTGTATAATCGGTAGTTGCGTTTGAGAAAAGTGCCAATTCGTTCCATGGGTCTGCCACATTGGTGCGATATAATACCCTGAGGGTGTCGATTGTCGAGCTTGCAGACTGAGCTTGCAGGCGGTCAAAGCACAAATAGATGTCTTCAAAGTGTTCCAAATCGAAAATAGGTAACACAAGAAGGTCTCTGCTTCCGCTCTGCCCGCTTTCAAATCTGTAAGAATTGTTTTCTGAGTCGAATGTCCAGGCATTTGTTCTTATGCAAGGGTTGTCTTGCTCTGTCAATGCGTTATAAGGATAGGTGCTTATCCTCTGACACAAGGTCAAAAACTCAATCTCCTCGCCATAACTCAAGTGTCCGTTATTTCTTGCGAAGGCTCTGACATAGTAAGTGGTATTTGGTTCTAACGATTGTAAGTTTACCGAGAAATTGTCGGCGTTAGGAACAACTATAACGGCATCTTCAATCGTCGGATTTTGATGTGTGGCATAGCATACGCCCATCTGATATACAGGATTGTTGCCTTGTGATAACAAAGCTGCATCAACTTTTGCCGAAACGTCTGTAAGGTCGTCAAAAGACAAGGTGCTGATGTGTGGAAATGCGTTTTGGTCTCCCTCATGCACGCTCACATTATCCAAACATACCCCATATCCTCCCTGCAATGTTGCTTCAAAGGCAATCAAGTAGTAGTTGGAAGTATTCGGAAGAGAGATTGTCGCAGTGGTCCACGAAGATACGTTGGAGTTGTAGGATTGTAGAAGAGTCCATGCTCCGTTTGGTGAATTTTTATAGTAAACTTTCAGTTTGTCTTGCTTTCCCGATTTTGCTTTTTGTGCGTATGAGAATGACAAAATAGCCTGATTGATGTTTGAAAGGTCGATAGGAAGAGTTACAAGCTTGGTTGTTTGGGTGCCGTTTGTCCAATCGGAACGAATGAAAGCCCAGTTGCTTCCTTCGGCTGCCGAAGATATTCCGCCCGATTCGTATGCTGTGTCGGTCAAGCTCCAAGTGTTTGTAACAAATATTCCGAATTCGTTTTCCCAACAGTCAAATGTCGTATTGTTTTGCTCAAAGCCGTCTTCAAAAGGAAATTCCAACTCTGCCATACAGCGAGTTTTTACTTTCATTATTTCGCCATAACCTACCTTGTCTGCCGTCTTGGCGTATGCTCTTACGAAATATTCTCTGTCGGGCTGCAAGTTGCCAAGACCGATTGAGAAATTGTTGCTGTTGGAAGAAGATGTCATGGTATTGCAAAGCACGGTTGGTGTGGCTGTTGTGTCAGAAAAGCAGACTCCTCTTTCGATTATCGAGAGCGATTGGGTGTTGTCTATGCTTGCTGCCACAGATATACTATCAGAAAAGCCGATTGCCGATAGTGTTGTAACAATCGGTCTTGTCGCATCTGCTGCTCCATAATCGAATATGATGTTTCCTGTCGATGTGTTCTCTTGTATGTTTGTTATAGGACGGTTGATAGGATTGCCGGCATAGCTCATGCTGTTTGGATTGGTGCTGTCGGTAAAACTCGTTCGGTTGCTTGTTCCGGGGAAAGGGTTGCTCGCTCTGTTGTAAACGCTGTTTGGATTTGCTTCTTCCAAATCCATTCCGGGGTTGTTAGGATTGCAGTTTGCACAGTTCGAGTTCCAGCCTGCCACATTTTTGTTTACATGAAATATGAGCATACCATGTCCCGGCAGATAGTAATCCCAGCCGACTTTTTGTCTGTTTTCCAACAAGAAGTATTCGTTTTGGGAGATTGTCATCTTGTATGCCTTATTGACAGAGTGCAAAGGAGGAAGAGTGTTGCTGCCTTCTGCCAAAAGCTCTTCAATTTCTATGTATCCTCTTACTTCTCTTTCGTGAGCCGACCACAAAGGAGGGCATTTTCCATCGTTGTTGTAGTTGCCGCTGCACATCAAATCCCAGCTGCCATGGTCGTTAAAGCTGCCTTGCTCGTCGTAGTCAGTGTCGTAATAGTCTGCCTGACCCAATACGTGTGAGAACTCGTGGCATATAGTGCCTATTGTAGGAGGCTGAGGATTGTATTCGCTGCCTTGTTTTTCGGAAGAAACTCCGTAATCCGAAACATAAACTCCGTCAATGGCAAAAGAAGAATACAATCTTGAACGATGGGGCCAAATGGTGTTGGAATTGTTGCCCGAACTTTCAGGAACGCCCGCATAAATGACGTAAACGCAAGACACGTTTTCGCCTTCACCATTGGTAAATTGAGAAAAATCGACTTCGGGGTCGGCAAAAATGACTGCTTCGGTAACCAATTCCCTTACATGCATATCGGTGTGGGTTCCTTCATAGTTCTGTCCGTAGTATGCCATGTTGTTTGCAGCCGTGTAAGGTCCGACAACGGTGGCTTCGAGGCTCAATTTTCCTGCCGAAGATGCCAAGAAGTAATCTCTGATGCTGCCGGCATTTCCATTGACCGAGTATCCGACTTGATTAAACAAAGCATCAATCTCTGCTCTCGGCGTGGTGAACGCCAAATCTGCAAATCCCATCAAAATAACTACCATTCTGTATGTTTCAGTAGGGCTTGTGGTTGATTTGGGTGCTTGAGACAATCTGTTTTCAAAGTCTTGGTTTATTGCCCAAAATTGTTTCAAGTAAGCGATTTGCTCTTGTGAGTAAAACAAGTCCTCACTCAGAGTGGCAAGGAGAGCAATTTCTTCTTCCGAACGTTGATTTGGGTTGTGTGCCAACACATTTGAGGGCTTTATTCCTCCTCTTCCGTCAGCGATTGCATATACAAAGTCGCCATTTTCGGCTCTGAGCAACGTAAAACCATCGACCGACTTTGCCCAACTGACTTTTTCGTCTCCTTTGAGGGTAACTGTAACCACCGATTTGTCAGATTGAGTAACCTCTATAGGATAGGGATATGCCGGAGTACAAAAAGACTTGACATTAAAGAGGATTAGCATAAACAGCAAAATCCAAAATGCTTTTTTATTCATGTTTCTAAATCTGTTATGATGTTAATTGATATTTTTTTGAGGGTACAAAGGTATATGGTTTTGACGATATTACCAAATCAAAACGGCGAAAAAAGTTCAAAAATAGGGCGTTTTTGTCGGTTTAAGCCGTAATTTCTCAAAATAAGTGCTAACTTTGCCTCGTTAAAACAAGTGAAACACACAAGCATTACGACATGAGAAAAGTTTTTCTTACAGCTTTATTTATTTTGACTGCCGCTTTGGTTCAGGCACAGGTCTTATCACCTTCGGCAAAAAAAGATATATTGGATAAATATCAAAAGCATATTAAGGCTTGTTCGGCAATAAACAGCGAAAACCTCGACATGGTTCCCGTATATGAGTTTCAACTTTCATCTGCCGAAGATTTCTTGAAGCAACACGAGACTTACAACAGCGATAATGATATATATGCAAAGTGGATTGAGCTTAAAACATTGGTGAAACAAAATCGAGAGCTTGTGGAATTTCTTTCTCCAAGGGTGAGTGATTGGTATTATCGAAAGGCTGTTCACTCCAAGGTGAATGACCGCCCGCAAGAGGCTTTTGAATACCTGCAAAAGAGTATCAAGAGCAATCCTCAGAATGTGATGGCAAACTATGAACTTGCCAAAATCAGTCTTGACAGCGGTCAGGTCTTGCAAACTTCGGGCAGGTTGATAGAGGTGATAAACTCATTCTCGCCTTCCGAAGAGGAAAGTCTGCTCTGTAAAAATCTTTTGGTCTATACATACGACAAAAATCTCCTTCAGGCACTTTCTTTGATTAAACAAGGCAAGTATTCTTACGCAGTAGATATTCTAAACTCCTTGGAAGAGTATTGTAAGAACGATGTGATGAACGTATGCAGCCAAGGTGTGATTGCAAAGAACCTTTCAATTTGCCAAAACAGTATCTACAAAGAACATATAGATATAACCAAGAAAGCCATAGCAAAAGGCAGGAACGATGTTGCGGCAGATTTTATAGGCAATACATACGACTATTTTTCTCGAAACAGAGAGACAATAAGCGACACTGCCGACTTCGATGAGGTTGTGAACGTTGTGGTGAATAGTTATATCGCTCAGGCAAAGTCGATGCCGGAGGCAAAGAACAACGAAGCCAAGATGGACTTGCTACACAAGGCAAGAGAACTTGCAGCCATGGTAGGAGGAAGTTTTGAGGAGGGAGTGTTGAAGCAGATTGCCATGTTGCAAGGCACATTGCAGAGTAGCGATCCTGTTTTGGATAGTTTGGAACAAGTCTCTCCCAACACAGGCTATGCAGAACAGTATCCTGAGTTTATCAAAGAAAGAGACAGCGATGCAGAACAGCAGGTCGAACAGATAGAAAAGGATTATGTGCCTACACCCTCAAACTCCATGCCTGCAAAAAGCACAGCCGCAACCAACACAAAGACGCCCAATTTGAGAAAAGAGATAGACAACAAATTTTTTGAGACACTTTCATATCTCAAAGTGAACAACTACGACAAGGCTTTGGAAGTTTTGGAAAGTGCAAACAAGTTGGCACAGATTGATGCGGAGAAAGATGAGGTCGAAAAGATGTATCTTTCTGCCATAAGGGAGGTAACGGCAAGGCGAATGCACGCTGCCGAATATGCAATCTTCCAAGGCGATGTGGAAAAGGCTGACAGCTTGGTCGCAAGGACGGAAGAGTTGCTTGAACGCTACAAAATGAAAGAAGACAGCGTGGTTGTCAAAATTATGAACAGCTATCTGAGAGCGATAGACAACAAAGTGTGCAGCAAAAAGCAGGAAGAGATAAACACAATGGTGTATAACATCATCGACTGCATAAAGCAAAACGATTTTTACCTTGCCGAAGACTACATAAACAGAGCCATGCAAATTAAGGGTAGCAGCGAATGCCGCTTAGACAAGAGTCGTCTGAGGGCTTTGAAGCGTCAGATAGAGCAACCATTGGAATATGTTAAGCAAAAGGAGATTGTTGATGATATATTGGCACAAGGGGATACCAATCGCTACCTTAAAGAATATGCGGCATTGGAAGAGTTTTACATTCTGCACAATCTCAAAGAGATGAGTGTGCAACATCGTCCTCTCAGGGAGGTTTTGTATTCTTTTGGCAACGATGACTTGGCTGTAAAGACAATCGAACAACTCATGAAGTACCGCCAATATGAGCAGAGCGTCGAAGCCTTGGCAAGTTTGAAGGATTTTGGTTACAAAGCTAAGCATACGAAGAAAATTCAGAAGAAATTGGGCGAAATGATGAGCCTTCAAGAGAGTAAACGAAACGAAAAAATTGCCCAATCGAACCGTCTGCAAGACAAATACGGTCAAGACAAATGGTTTAAGTACCTTTTGAAAAGCTACAAGAAGAACTTGATTAAGTGGCAGAAACTCAACGGATAAGCAAAACGGCGTTTTGTTGCGACAAAACGCCGTTTTATTTTTCTGAAACGCCGAGTTAGAAAATCCTTTCGGCGTTTTGCCGTAAACAAAAAAAGTTCTAATTTTGCACGTTGTTTGTTTGCAATCTTAAATGCTTGATTGCAAGCAGTGTTTTAGTAATAATCAATTTAATATTTGACGTATGAAAAAGTTTTTATCATTTTTGACGGTTGCATTTTTGGTGCTTTCACTAAATGCACAGCAGTTTAACAACAGCGGTTTCGAGACTTGGGTTGGCAATGCCCCTCAGGGTTGGAACTCTTTGGGTTATATGGGATACAATCTCTGCAAGGTGGCAAAATCTACCGATGCTCACAGCGGCAATTTTGCCATTGAGGTAGCTCCGCAAAACTTTCCGCCCGTATTGGCTACCATTATGGGAATGGAAGAGACCTTTGTGGTGCCGGGATTTCTCACAAATGCAACCATAGATATGGCAACGCTTATCCAAATGTTTACTTCGGGAACGGCAGGCGATGTGGAAATGGATATGCAAACCTTTGCCAACCTGCTCACAGACGGATTGGCACTCACAGAGCAACCTACTGCAATTACAGGTTATTATAATTTTGTACCGGTAGATGCAGAGAATAGTTTGTTTGCCATACTCGGATTGATGGTTGCCGAGATCGAAGGACAGAGACAAATTGTCGGAATTGGATATTACTCAAATGAAGAAATAATGGTGAAGTCAGAGGGTTATCAGGAGTTTACAATGGATTTGATGAACTTTGCAGGCACTCCGGCAACAGAGCTTATCTTTTTGGCTCTTGTCGAAAGTGAGGAGATCGCAGTCAATTTTTCATCATTGTTCTTGGACGATGTGAACGTGGTTTACTCTTCCGGTGTGGAGGCTTTGAGCTTTGACAACACTCTTTCGGTTTATCCTAACCCTACTTCGGGAGATTTTCGCATCGAAGGCGTAAACGACAGCCGCATTGTGATAACCAACACTCTCGGACAGGTCGTAGAGCAAATCGAACACTACAAAGGACAAAACATAAGATTGAACGACAAGGGTGTTTATTTTGTCAGACTTGACAACGGCAGCGTAAGAAAATTGATTGTCGAGTAGTTGCGGCTTTGAAACGTATATATATTATTGTAATATTTGCAGCATTGCTTGCAGGGTCTTGTGTCGGAGGATATTCTTTCACAGGTGCATCAATATCTCCCGACACCAAGACTTTTTCTGTCGAACCCTTTACCAACAGAGCAAGCATAGTTCAGCCCATACTTGCTTCCGAAATAACCAATGCCCTTGTTGCAAAGATAAATTCCTCAACCTCTTTGGTGCAAGTAAATGACAATGCCGACGTTGCCTTTGTGGGAACGATAACGGGTTATTCTGTTACTCCCTCCTCAATAGGGGCAAATGACAAGGCAGCAAAAAACCGGCTTACAATCACAATCAAGGTAAAGTTTACCGACAGCAAAAATCCCAAATCGAACTATCAGACACAATTTACAAGGTTTAGAGAGTACGACAGCGGATATTCACTCAGCGATGTGGAAGAAAGTCTGATTAAAGAGATAAACGAAGAACTTGTGGAAGACGTTTTCAATAAGTCGTTCGTTAATTGGTAACAGCAATCCCAAATGCAGAACAGAAAAACCATCAATATCATTGGTTGGACACTTGCCCTTTTGACCACAACTCTTTATACCTTTACAATGTATCCCACACTCTCGTTTTGGGATAGCGGAGAGTTTTTGACAACAGCCATAACCTTACAGATAGGACACCCTCCCGGAGCTCCTCTTTACCAAATCATAGGAGCGTTTTTCTCTGTTTTTGGTTTTGGAAACCCTGTTTGGCAAACTTGGGCGGTCGCTTTTATATCTCCTTTGGCAATGGGTTTGAGTGTTGCCTTGTTGTTTTGGAGCTGTGTGAGGATTTTGAACAGGTTTTCTTCTATGCAACCGGGCAATATCATCGCTTCAATAATAGGGGCTTTGTGTTTTGCTTTTGCAGACAGTATATGGTTCTCGGCAACGGAGACCGAAGTGTATGCTTTGGCAACTTTGTTGGCTTTAATGATTTTTTGGTTGGTACTCAAATGGGACGATACCTCAAAGAATAAGTACCTCCTTTTGGCAATCTTCCTTGCCGGAGCAGCCCTTTGTGTTCATCAACTCTCCTTGTTGGTCATACCGGCTGCGGTTGTGATAGTTTATTTTCACCAAAGGAGAACCAACTACAAGGGTTTGTTGCTTTACATCTTCATAGGAGCGGCAGGAGTGGTATTTATTCTCAAAGCTCTTGTGCCTTTTGTGCTTTGGTTACTTTCTATCTGTGGTTGGTGGGCTGTTGTAGCCTATTTGTTTCTTACCTTTGTCGCTTTGTTTTTTGCAAACCGAAAGGCGAAAAGGTGGATTGAGTTTGCTCTTCTCGGACTGCTCTTTTTCTTTGTAGGACTGAGCGTCTATTTTATCATACCTCTGAGAAGTGCCGCAGCACCTCCTATAAACAGTTACTCACCTTCGACTTTCAAAACCCTCAAATACTATGTTGAAAGGGATAATTACTCAAAACCGCCGCTTATTTACGGACAATATTACACCGCAGTGCCGCCCGAAAGGTTTGAAGTAGAAAACGGAGACCTCAAACCCATATTTGCCAAAGAACAGAAGACACTTTTCCCCAGAATGTGGAACTATGAGAGCAGTATGTACGAGAATGGCTACATTGAGTGGACAGGTGTGCCGGAAGATAGGGTGGAAATTGGTGGCGATTTGAGAGAAAAGCCTTCATTTGGGCAGAATATGAGATTTTTCTTCTCATATCAAATGAATTATATGTATTTCCGCTACCTGCTTTGGAACTTTTGTGGCAGAACAAATGACGTTCAGGGACTTGGAGATTACAAGAACTCCCAGTGGGCAACCGGAATAGACCTTGTAGATGAATTTCTCGGGGTTTCGACCTCGGAACTCAATCCTCAGGCCCGAAAAGCTCATAACAGTTATTATGCAATTCCTTTACTGTTGGCTCTTGTCGGCTTGTTTTATCAGGCAGGCAAAGACACAAGGCAGTTTACAGTCAATGCCACTTTGTTTTTCTTTAACTCCTTTGCCCTTGTACTCTTTCTCAATCAGGCAGCCTATCAACCAAGAGAAAGAGACTATGTCTATTTGCTTTCTTTTGCCGCTATGTCTGTGTGGTTGGCAGTTGGAGTGTTGGGTGTCAGTCAGATGATTGTCAATCTTATCAAGCTGCGTCGTCCGAAATATGTGGCACCTCTGTTCTTTGCCGTTCCGGCTCTTATGTTGTGGCAAAACTTTTCTGACCATAATCACCACAAACAATATACTGCCGAAAACTTTGCCGAAAGTATGTTAAACAGTTGCCAAAAGAATGCCATATTGTTTACAAACGGAGATAACGATACCTTTCCGCTTTGGTATGTTCAGCAAGTCAAGAAAGTAAGGCAAGATGTCAGAGTGATTAACCTGCAACTACTCAACAGCGGACAGTATATCGAGCAGCTGTTGCACTCTTGTTATTCTTCCAAACCCCTCAAACTAAACATTTCCGCAGCTAATTATATCAATGATTATCAGTACGGACAAATTAACCCATCGTTTGATACCCTCGAACTATCACAAGCCCTCAAGGAATTTACCGATAAGGAAAATAGCGTCTCTTTCTTCGGAATGCAGTTGCACGCTTTTCCGACAAATCGCTTCTTTGTGGTCAAAGGAAATGATACGATAAGTTGGAAATATGACAATCTTGACATTTCACGCTCTGTTTTGGCAGCCTTGGACATCATATCGGCAAACATAAATGAGAGACCAATCTATTTTTCGGCATATTCGGTCGATGATTTCCTCGGTCTGGACGACTATATGAGACTTGAAGGCTTTGCATACCGACTTTCGGAAAACAAATACAGCCAAAGAGAAATCATACAACAAAAAGCAGGAGTGATAGACGAAGATGCAATGTTGGCAAACTTCAAAAACGGATTTATATTTCGGAATTTCGATGCAAAGAACCTCTACTATAATGAGACAGAAAGAGAAATCGTTCGACAATATCTCCAATATACCGTTTGCCTTGCATACAAACTCATTCAGGCAGACCGAAAGAAAGATGCATTATATGTTTGTAACAGCATAGACCGATATTTCCCCGCAGAGCAACACTACTATCCGCTTGTGTGGGCAGACATGGCAATGCTCTATTCTCTTTTGGACGAGCAGGACAAAGCACATATATACATGAGAAGAGCTGTCGGAGAATTTGTTGCCGAAATTGACATATACCAAGGTCTTACCGACAGACAGCAATCGCAACAGCGAATAGAAACTCTCTCACTTATTGACCAGTGGTTGCGACTTATCGCACAGGCAGAGGAGTTTGACTTGGAAGATATGCGAGTTATGCTTGCCGATTCGTATTTCTCTGTAATCAATCCTTATTTGCAAATAACTTTTCGCCAAGTAGAACGCCTTTTTGCCCAACCCGGATTATATGTCGAAGAGATAGATAAGACGCTTGAGCAGTTAAACAGAATATATGCCCTTGCCCAAGAGTACGAAGAACCAATTTGTTCTCCCCCTGCCTTTTTGCAACAAGTCAATCCTTGATACCCTCCATTTGAGTGAACAATTTATAGGCTTACGAGCTTAGTATGTATCTGTGCGTTGCCGAAAAGGCAGAAACTTTGGCTTTTGCGACACAAATGTAAGATTATTCTGCCAAATTGTCATAAAATACCGGCTCTGATATTTTGGCACAGAAGTTGAATAGACAAGGGTGTAGTTTAATGAAATTAGTCAGAAACAATTAAAAATAACAGTATTATGGGAAAGATAATTGGAATAGATTTAGGTACAACGAATAGTTGCGTGTCGGTAATGGAGGGTAACGAACCCGTAGTGATTGCTAATAGTGAAGGAAGAAGAACAACACCTTCTGTTGTGGGATTTGTATCTTCCGGAGAGAGAAAAGTGGGCGACCCTGCAAAGCGTCAGGCAATCACCAACCCTCACAACACAGTTTACTCCATAAAGAGATTTATGGGAGAGACATTCGACAAGGTTCAAAGAGAGATTGAACACGTTCCTTACAAAGTAGTGAAAGGCGATAACAACACACCTCGAGTAGATATTGACGGAAAGTTGTATTCACCACAAGAAATTTCGGCAATCATTCTTCAAAAGATGAAAAAGACAGCCGAAGACTACTTGGGTCAAGAGGTAACAGAAGCAGTCATAACAGTGCCTGCATACTTCAATGATGCACAACGTCAATCGACGAAGGAAGCAGGAGAAATTGCAGGTTTGAAGGTAAGAAGAATTATCAACGAACCAACAGCCGCAGCCTTGGCATACGGCTTGGATAAGAAAGATCAAGATGCACACATTGCAGTATTTGACCTCGGTGGTGGTACGTTCGATATTTCAATCCTCGAGTTGGGAGACGGAGTGTTTGAAGTAAAATCCACAAACGGAGATACACACTTGGGAGGAGACGACTTCGACAAGAGAATCATCGATTGGTTGGCAGAAGAGTTTATGAATGACTTCCATGTTGATTTGAGAAAAGACCCTATGGCTTTGCAACGTTTGAAAGAAGCTGCAGAAAAAGCAAAGATAGAGTTGTCTTCTTCAAGCTCAACAGAAATAAACCTTCCATACATCATGCCTATTGATGGAGTTCCTCAACACTTGGTTCGCACCTTGTCAAGAGCTAAGTTTGAACAACTTTGTGATGACTTGATAAAAGCAACAATCGAACCTTGCAGAAAAGCATTGGCAGATGCAGGATTAGATAAGTCTCAAATCAATGAGGTTATCTTGGTCGGAGGAAGCACACGTATCCCTGCCGTTCAAAAGATAGTTGAAGACTTCTTTGGAAAAGTCCCTTCAAAGGGAGTAAATCCCGATGAGGTTGTGGCTGTCGGAGCAGCAATCCAAGGAGGAGTTTTGACAGGAGAAGTAAAAGACGTGTTGTTGCTTGATGTTACACCATTGTCGTTGGGTATAGAGACATTGGGAGGAGTGATGACCAAGTTGATTGATGCCAACACAACAATCCCGACGAAGAAATCACAAATCTTCTCGACGGCACAAGACAATCAACCTTCGGTTGAGATACACGTTTTGCAAGGAGAGAGAACTCGTGCGACCGATAACAAGACCATAGGCAGGTTTATACTTGACGGCATTCCACCTGCACAAAGAGGAGTGCCACAAATCGAAGTAACATTCGACATAGACGCCAACGGAATCTTGAATGTATCTGCAAAAGATAAGGCAACAAACAAAGAACAATCAATCAGAATTGAAGCATCGAGCGGATTGAGCGAAGAAGAAATCAAGAGAATGAAAGCAGAAGCAGAAGCAAATGCAGATGCCGACAAGAAATTGAAAGAAGAAGCTGACAAAATCAATCAGGCAGATGCAATGATATTCCAAGTTGAGAAAGCCTTGAAAGAAAACGGAGATAAGTTGCCGGCAGACAAGAAAGGTGAGATAGAAAGTGCCTTGAAGGAATTGAAAGACGCTCATGCAGCAAAGAACATCTCTGCAATAGATGCAGCATCGGAGAAGTTGAATACCGTCTTCCAAGCAGCCTCTGCAGATATGTACTCACAAGGACAATCAGGTCAGCAAGGAGCATCTCAAAATCAATCGACATCAAACGACAACAAGAACAATCAAGACGGAGAAGTTACTGACACCGACTTTGAAGAAGTGAAGTAATTCATAATCCAAAATACTTTTGAAGCATTGGGTGAAAGCATTCGCCCAATGCTTTTTTGTTTTGTTACAATCGAGTGATTGTTCGGTAAACTCTTTCCAACCGGTAGAACAAATAATCGGCAAATCAAGTCAATTCCTTCAAACAATCCGCCAAGTAAACGCAACCTTTAATTACATTCTTTCTGTTTCTTGGTACGAATTTTGGGTAATATGCCCAATTCGGATAGTCGAAAAAATTATGATAATTTGGTGTATTCGGCATCTAATAGTAAATTAGCAAATCATAAACTTGAAAAGAAAATAGACAAAAGGCAGAAAAAGATTAAAATTAGTACGATTTAGATAAGACATATAAAAGCGTTTATGCTTATACTATGGGTGTGCGAAATCTGGAAAATTTCAAACAAATCTACCTTGGTAAAGTCGTAAACGCTCACGATGAATATCGTGGGCTTTACTTTTTAGGTAGATTAGGTATTCCAGAGCCTCGCACCCAAATAAGATGAAAGTCCCACGTTTTTTTATGCCCGTACGCCAAGTAGAAGTAAAGAAAATAAGTTGCCTTTGGGACGAGGCGGAAAGATATAAAAAAGTAAAAATTATCAAAAAATGAAAAAAAGTAAAAAACTATTGATTGTTGGAATAATCGTATTTTCGGCAATATCTTTGTCGAGTTGTAGTGGTTCGGATTGTACCTGTAAGGTTTATACCGATGCAGATGCCAACTATTGGTATTATCATACGGAAACAGTAATTGATTACAAAGGGGAATGTTCGGAAATTTCGGCTTCGGATTTTTCAGATGCCCTTTGGGTGAAATGTGATGAAAAGTAGTAAGGAAAAAGTTAAATCAAGTTTAAAGTTAAAGTAAAAACTAAAACACTATGACAAAGAAGATTTTTGTATTGATTGCAATCCTGTTTGCAGGATTATCAATGTATGCACAGAATAACACACAAGATGTTGTTTATCTCAAAAATGGAGGAATGATAAAAGGAGTAATAATAGAACAAGTTCCGGGAGTTAGTTTGAAGATACAAACTGCCGATGGTTCAGTATTTGTATATCCTATTGAAGAAATTGAAAAGATGACAAAAGAAACTCCGACCGTTCAATCTCAACAGCAAACAAATTCCAATTTCTCAACTAAAAATCCGACAGAACCAAAGTACAAAGTATCCTCTCGCAAATCTCCTTTTGCAGCAGGACTTCTTTCGTTCTTTATTCCGGGAGCCGGTCATCTATATGCAACCGATTTCCAAACAGGTTGGGGATATGTGGCATGGGGTCTTTTAGGTTATCCGGCATTGGTTACTACAACTTATTTGTTGTTTGACTATGATGTGGCATCGGTTATGACTTTGATATTTTCTATTACACAATTCATTTTTAATATAGGAACGATTGTGAATGCTGTAGACCTTGCCAAGAAAGTGAACTTGGACAATGGTTATCTGTCAATGAAGATAAACGACAAGGTTTCTCTTGGTGTAAGACCAGAATTGTCATACAACAACATCATGCAGCAAAACGGAGGAATGTCGCCAACATTTACCAAAGGCATCGGCTTTTCTCTAAGTTTCTAATCAAAAAGAGGTGATTTTGTTTCAATCAGAATAAAAAGACAAAGAAACATCATGGAGCATTAGTTGCTTTGATTAGTATAGTTTAATTTCTTGTACAAGGGAGGCATCGCCAAAATGTCTCTCTTGTCTGCGTTTTTCAATAGAGAAAATCTGTCGATTTATTCTTTCAACTTTTGTTTTAGTTTCTCTGTTCCGTAGTAATCGAGTATATATATAGGAAAGGCACTTAGTACTGCAACTTTTGGGCAGGGCTGATTGATATGTTTTGCTAATTGTTTGTCGAATATGGTGCTTTGAGTTTCAGTTTTGGTCGGCAGGGTGTAGGTGTCATTAACCAAATAGTTCATCTTGCAAACATGGACTTCAATCAGTTCTTTCCATATTTGTTTGTCATATTTATTCATATTGGTTAGTTGGCTACGGCAATCCTTCTGAACAATCTCTTTGTAATGAGGTTCGCTCTTGCAATTCTCTATGTCAGGGCAGCTATTCTTGTTTGGGCAGTTCATAGTTGAAAGTTTGTTGCCGCCTTTGCATTTTGCAAGCAGGTCTTTGAACGTCTCGTTGTCTTTATAATGGCGAAGGGCTTCTGCCATCGGGTAACTCAGATAGAGTAATCCGTTCTCTGTTTCGTTGTTAAAGAAATTAAGCATTTCTGTAATCTTAGTATCGTCAGCGTTTGGCGAGTGAGCATCGTAGTCAAAGAATAAATAAATTCCTGCAAAGCTGTCTTGATTGCAGCCTTTGAGTGTTTCAACATTTTCGGGGTTGCGTTCTTTGAGTATGCCTACAATATCCAAGTCGGCATCTTTTTTCATTAGCTTGAATAATTGGTATATCTCAGCACCAAAGACGCACTTTATCGCATTTCTGCTGCCCATAAATTTGCTTTCAAGGCTGTATAGAAATGATATTTCTGTCTTTTCTCCCTCAAAAATGAAAAGATGCAACTCCTTATTCGACATAAAATCCGTTTGCTTTGTAGATTTTCTCTATGTTGTGAGCCTCCCTAAGTTCTTTGTCGGTACATTTAACCAAAGGAAGTATCTTTCGGTTGTTCATAAGGAACAGACAATCGGGTCTCATCAGGTTGTTGTTCATTATGGAGGTGTTGTGAGTTGTTACAATGAACTGTACGCCGCACTCTTTTATCTTTTTGATGATTGTTTTGGAGAGTTCGTGATGATAGAAAGCATCAAATTCATCAATGAAAAAGAAAGATATTTCTCTTTGTATGTACAGATACCAATAGTAGAACAGCATCAGAGAGCTTGTTCCCGTCGACATGATGTCTATAAATGGTAACTTCTTGCTTCCGAAGTCAAAAGCAATGTTTTTGTTTCCCATTCCGTCTTCAATAACAGATAGTTTGCATTGTACGTTTGCCTCGTTGAGAAATTTTTCAAAGTCTTCCACCTTATCTTCTCTGATTATTTCATCAGTAAGAGTTGCAGTGCCGGAGGTTTGTCCCAAGTATGTCCTATCTTCAAGCGAACGGAAGAAAAGCATGTGTTCGACAAATCGAAAGAATTGGTTGAATACTTCGTTTTCTTTGTTGTTTTGTAATACAGAGTTGTTCTTTATGTATTTCAATACCGACAAACTATCGTCCGAAATGCTCTTGTTGAGGGTTTCTGTTCCTCTGAGCAAAGAAACAAATGTTGTATTTCCGCCTCTTCTGTCAAAACTTATTACTTCTCTTTGGTCGATACAAAAACGTTCGGATATGATTTTCTTATAGTTTGACTTGCTATAACCATAGCTTACTATGGTGTCGTCAAAAGAAAACTCATATTCAAACTCCGCAATATCGCTTTCATTATAGGCATTGGTGTAGTGCTTGTAAGGAAACTCCTGTCTGTTGTTGTCGGTCAGGTGTTCTATAATGTCAAATATAGCCAATCCGAGGTTCGATTTACCCGAACCATTATATCCATAGATTATCGAGCAATTTACAATGCCATTTTTGACACAATCGGTATTGAAAGTGTAATTTTTTGCCGAAGAAAGGTCAAACTCAAACTTATCTTTGAAGCACTTGAAATTTGAAACACTGAATTTTCTAAGCATATTCCATTCTGTTTTGAGCTTGCAAATATACAAACAAAAATCGACTTCCGTAGATTTTTTACGGCAAAACTGCATTTTGTCTTTGCACTATGCTTTGTGGTAATGGTGATTTTGTTTTTCTCTTTTGGGTTGTTTTGTATAAGAATTGTTGAAAGATGTGAGAATTGTTGTATCTTTGCGGCGTAATACACGAAGTTATTTTTGTTATGACAAAGAAATTGTTGATGTTGTGTGCGGTTGTGTTGGCGGGATTGTCAATCTATGCACAGGAAGTGCTGATTGACGTTGTACATTTGAAGAACGGAAACACGATTAAGGGCTTTGTTACCGAGCAGATACCCGACAAGGGTGTCAAACTGCAAACTCCGGAGGGTAGCTTGATGTTTTTTGATATGAAGGACGTCGTCAAAATTGTCAAAGAGGCTGCTCCGCTTCCTCAAAGTGTGGTCATGTCGTTGCCAAATCCCTATCAGCATGGCTTTGTACGCAAATCACCATTTACGGCGGGCTTGTTGTCGTGCATCATTCCGGGATTGGGTCAGCTGTATGCAACAAATTGGGAAAAAGGTTGGGGACCTTTCATCTGGACTGTTGCAGGGCTTCCTTTGGCATACACAGGCAGTTTGCTGGCTACCCTTATCAATGGAGAAGGAGGGCTGATGTTTGTAGGGGTTATGCACATAGGCGTAGCACTTTACTCTGTCATAGATGCGGTTTACCTTGCCCAAAAAGTCAATATGCAAAACGGATATATATCTATGCAAATCGGTAAAAAAACTTCGCTTGGTTTCAGACCGGAGTTTCAATACGGCAGTATTATGCAGCAAAACGGAGCAATGACATCGGGCTTTACTTCGGGCATTGGACTATCGCTTAATTTTTAATAGAGTTTGAGTAAAAATAAAACGGCGTTTTGGCAAAATAGAATGGCGTTTTACTGAAATAAAACGCCGTTTTATCCGACTGAAACGGCGTTTTGGAAATAGTAGTTTAACATTGTAATTTCAATATTTGGAGATATGAAAAAATTTATTTTTAATACCTTGATTTTGTTCTTGTTGTCAGTCTTTGGAGGAGGCAGTGTGGTTGCTCAGGTCGATTTTTCGTTGCATTTGGGCGGCAGTATGCCTTTGGGTTCATACGCTTCTTCGCAGTGCGTTCATGAAGTAGGAGGCGGAAATGTGGCTTGGAATACGGAAAGTTCCAATCAGGCAGGTGCAGGATTGGGAATAGGACTTGGTTGGAAGGTAAGAATAAATATGCCGGTGGTCAAAGGCTTGGGTATAATCATAACGGGAGATTACCATTACTCATACCCGAGCAGAGATGTCAAGGACTATGTGGCTTGGAAGAACACTTACGACAACAACCTCTTCACTTCCGCAGGCATGAGTGGTGTCGAGACAATTTTTGAAGTACCTTCCTATCGAAACATTCCCATAATATTGGGATTTGACTATGAAAGGACGATTGCAAAAGGTATTTCCGTCTATGGAGAGATAGGAGCAGGCTTAAATTTCTTCAAGCCTACACGATTTGAAAGCAGCATATCGTACACTACTCCGACAGAAGACAGCTACATTTACCAAGAGTATATGACGACAATGAACTATGAAACCACCACGAGCTTTTCTTTCCAAATCGGAGCGGGCATCAAGCTCTCAAAATACTTCAGCTTGGGTCTGCATTACTACAACTTGGGATACCAAAGGCTCAAAGGCAACGGATCAATCACGAGTATGTATGACGATGTGTACAATGCAGACAGAATAGGTTTTCAAGGCGAAACGCTCAATCCGTCGATGCTTGTACTGAAAGCAGGTTACCATTTCTGATAATTGCAAAACAAGGGAGCAGATGTTTGATTTGCTCCCTTGTTTTTTTGTTTTTTATTTCTTACAGCTTGTCTTTGAGGAAAGGAGCGGTGTATCCGATGTTTTGTTTCACCAACTCTTCGGGAGTACCTTCAAAGATTATCTTTCCTCCTTCTTTTCCTCCTCCTTCTCCGAGTTCAATCAGCCAGTCTGCCGTCTTGATTATGTCGGGGTTATGCTCGATTATCAAGACGCTATGCCCCAAATCTACAAGCTCGTCGAAGCATCGGTTCAGCTTCACTATGTCGTGGAAGTGCAATCCGGTCGATGGCTCGTCGAAGATGAAGATTGTCTTCTTTTCGTTCTCACCTTTTGACAAAAAGTAGGCTAATTTTATTCTCTGAGCTTCACCTCCCGAGAGACTGTTGGAGCTTTGTCCGAGTTGAAGGTAACCCAAGCCCACCTTTTGCAAGGATTGTAGTTTTTTGCAAATTCTTTTGCAGACCGGACTCTCGTCTTGAGAGAACATCTCTATGGCTTGGTCAATCGTCATGGTGAGTACGTCATATATAGACTTGTCTTGGTAGGTTATTTCCAATGCTTCATCTTTGTAACGCTTGCCGTTGCAACTCTCGCAAGGCAAAAGTACATCTGCCATGAACTGCATAGGAATGGTAACTGTGCCTTCTCCCTTACACTCTTCGCATCTTCCTCCCTCGATGTTAAAAGAAAAATAGCCAGCACGCAGACCTCTCTTTTTGGCAAGGGGTTGTGAGGCAAAGAGTTCCCGAATGTCTTCAAAGGCTCCCAAATATGTTACGGGATTTGAGCGAGAGGAGCGACCGATAGGGTTTTGATCGACCATTTCCACAGCCTCCAAAAGGCTCAAACTGCCCGAAAGTGGTGAACATTTGGGCAGCTGTTCCACCGCTGTGCCAAGATAGGCACACATTGCATTGTACATCACTTTTTTTACGAGTGTTGTCTTGCCCGATCCCGACACTCCGCAAACCACTGTCTTGACTTGAAGCGGCAGAGTGAAGGTTACCGATTTCAGATTGTTCTCGCACGCTCCCTCAACCCTGAGGTATTCTTTCCACTTGCGACGCTTTTGTGGCAGAGGTATGATTTTTTTGCCTGTTATATAGTCGGCGGTGAGCGATTTGCCGCTTTCTATCAATTCTTTGTAAGTTCCGGCAAAGACTACTTCGCCTCCGTTTTTTCCGGCATAAGGACCTATGTCGATGATGTAGTCTGCCGCATTGATAACCTGCTCATCGTGTTCGACAACTATTACAGTGTTGCCCACGTCTCGCAGTTTGAGAAGGACGTTCACAAGACTTCTTGTATCGCGAGAGTGAAGACCGATTGTCGGTTCGTCCAAAACGTACATGCTTCCCACCAAAGGACTTCCCAAAGAGGTAGCCAAGGCTATTCGCTGGCTTTCTCCTCCCGAGAGAGTGGAACTTTGGCGATTGAGAGTGAGATAACCCAAGCCCACTTCGCACAGATAGCCCAAGCGAGAACGAATTTCGCCGAGCAACCGCTCCGATACACTCTTCTCATATTCCGAAAGAGAAATGTTATTGAAGAAATCGAGCAACTCACTCACCGGCATAAGAACCAAATCCACTATGCTCTTGCCGGCAACTTTGACGTATGAGGCATCTTTTCGCAGCCTTGTACCCTTACAATCGGGACAAGTCGTTCTGCCTGTGTATCGGCTGAGCATGACTTTGAATTGTATTTTGTAGCTTTCGGCTCTGAGCATATCAAAAAAGGCATTTATTCCGATAACTTCGCCTCTTGCGTTCCACAGAAAGTCTTTTTGTTCTTCTGTAAGCTCATTATAGGGACGATGAATTGGGAATTTCTTATGGGCTTTTGAGATAAAGTCCTCTTGAAACTTCTTCATCATCACACCTTTCCAACAATTAACCGCTCCATCATAGACAGAAAGTTCGGGACGTGAGATTACAAGATCTTCGGATATGCCTTCGACAACACCGGACCCCTTGCAAGTCTGACAAGCTCCGTAAGGATTGTTAAAAGCAAAGAAGTTTTCCGAAGGTTTTACGAAACTGATGCCGTCAGCCTCAAATCTGTTTGAAAAATGCTCCACACTGCCGTCAGAAAGCAGCACATCGCAAAAACCATCTGACTCATTGAAAGCCGTATGTACCGAATCGTACAAACGCATATTCATTTCCTCATTACGCTCTTTGAGTTTCAATCGGTCGATGACAAGGCTCGGTGAAGACTCTTGGTCGATATGATTATTCCTTGCCTCTTCAATCAGACTGATATTTCCTTCTGTCATTACCCTCAGGTAGCCTGACTGAATGAGAGTGTCAAATTTTTCCTGCCAAGTCTCGTCTCGGCGTTTTGAAAGAGGAGAAAGTATGATGATTGTTTCGTTGTCTTTTTGTGAAAGAATGAAATCGACCACGTTTTTGACACTGTGTCGTTTTACTTCACAACCCGATATTGGAGAATATGTCCTGCCGATTTTTGCAAACAGCACTTTGATGTATTCATATATCTCGGTGGTTGTGCCGACTGTCGAACGAGGGTTGCGGTTGGCAGTTCTCTGTTGCACAGCTATCGCAGGAGCAATTCCGCTTATGTCATCGACTTCCGGTTTGTTCATTCTGCCGAGAAATTGTCTTGCATACGAAGACAGACTCTCCACATAACGTCTCTGACCTTCGGCAAAGAGAGTGTCAAAAGCCAAAGATGTTTTACCGCTTCCGGATACCCCCGTAATGACAACGAGTTTATTGACAGGGATTTCAACATCTATATTTTTGAGATTGTTTGCCCTTGCACCCTTGATGCGTATTGGTTGAAGACTTTGCAGTTTTGATTTGTTCATCGTTTGTTGCGTTTTTGTTGATGCAGTGTTTGATGATGATTTATAGTCTGTCATCGACAAGCGAACGTTCTAATACTCCTTTTACGTCATAGACTACGCTGTTTTCTTTGAGCAGAGATTTGATATCCAAGGTCAAAAACTCATTGTGAGCCACCGCAAGAATGACGGCATCGTACTTTTTGTTGTCTATCTTCTTGACAATATTGATGCCATACTCCTTTTTGACGCTTTCAACTCCTGCCCAAGGGTCGTAAATCGTTATGTTGTCGGTATATTCGTTCAATGTGTGATAAATATCGACCACTTTGGTGTTGCGAATGTCGGGACAATTTTCTTTGAACGTTATTCCCAAGATGAGAATGTCCGCATCTTTGACCAAGACTCCCTTTTTATTCATTGTCTTAATCGTTTGGTTGGCAACGTATGCCCCCATGCCGTCGTTCAATCGCCTTGCGTTGCTCATCACTCTCGGCAACACTCCATAGACTTGGGCTTTCTGAATGAGGTAATAAGGATCTACACTTATGCAATGACCTCCCACAAGCCCGGGACTTAGTTTGATAAAGTTCCATTTTGAAGCGGCTGCCTCAATTACATCATGAGTGTCAATTCCCATTGCATTAAAAATCTTTGCAAGCTCGTTCATAAATGCTATATTGACATCTCGCTGTGAGTTTTCGATGATTTTTGAAGCCTCGGCGACCTTTATTGAAGGTGCTTTGTGAGTTCCGTTAAGTAGAACGCTGTTATATACCTTATCTACAAGCTCTGCAATTTCTGCTGTGGAGCCTGAGGTTACTTTCTTAATCTTTTCGACCGTGTGCAGCTTGTCTCCCGGATTTATTCTCTCGGGAGAGTAGCCTGCAAAGAAGTCTTGATTGAATTTCAAGCCGCTTACTTTTTCCACAACGGGCAGACACTCTTCTTCTGTAACGCCCGGATAAACCGTAGATTCGTAAACAACCACATCGCCTTTGGAAATAACCTTGCCAACGCTTTCGCTCGCACTCCAAAGTGGTTTTAGGTCGGGACGATTGTTCTCATCAACCGGTGTAGGCACTGCAACAACATAAAAATTGCAGTCTTTAATCTCTTCAAGTGAGCTTGTGCAACGAAAACCATGCCTTTCAATGGCTTCTTTCAGCAAATCATCACTCACTTCCAAAGTGTCGTCGTGTCCGCTCATTAGTTTTTCAACTCTGAGAGAGTTCTTGTCAAAACCAATCGTCGGAAACTTGGTCGAAAACAGCCTTGCCAACGGAAGACCTACGTATCCCAAACCAATTACCGCTATCTTAATATCATTCATTGTTCTGTTTTGCATTTCCTTTTCTCAATTTCGATTTTATGATATAGTTTCTTGCAGATGCAGTGGTTGCTTTTGTTATTTTCCTTCGTACATCTGTTTATAGTATTTTTCGTATTCGCCGCTTGTTATGTTGTTTAACCATTGCTCATTGTCGAGATACCAGCGTATTGTTTCTTCCAATTTTCCGATAAAGTCGTTTGAAGGTCGCCATGCGAGCTTTTCTTGCAGTTTGCTGCTATCTATGGCATACCTCAGGTCGTGTCCGGCTCTGTCGGTAACAAAAGAAATAAGTCTTTCGCTCTTTCCGTTCTCGTTTCCCAAAAGTCGGTCGGTTATCTTGATTATCTGTCTTATCAAGTCGATATTTTTCCACTCGTTGTTGCCGCCAATGTTATATGTTTCGCCGGCTTGTCCTTTGTGAAAGATAATATCTATCGCTCTTGCGTGGTCTTCAACGAACAACCAGTCTCTTACGTTTTCTCCTTTGCCATATACGGGTATGGGCTTGCCGTGTCTGATGTTGTTTATCACAAGAGGAATGAGCTTTTCGGGAAATTGGTATGGTCCAAAGTTGTTTGAACAATTTGTAATAACCACAGGGAGTGAATAGGTGTCAAAGAATGCTCTCACAAAATGGTCGCTCGATGCCTTGCTTGCCGAGTATGGAGAATGGGGAACATATTTTGTTTGCTCACAAAAGAAGTCTCTGCCCCACGGACCACCTCCTGCCTGATTTCCTCCCTTGGGATTGTCTGCTTCCAAAGCCCCATAGACTTCATCGGTCGAGATATGGTAAAACAATTTACCCTCGTGGTTGCCGTTCCAACACTCTTTGGCTGCCTGCAAAAGAGAAAGTGTTCCGAGAATGTTTGTTTTTGCAAAGGTGAAAGGGTCTTTGATGCTTCTATCTACATGACTTTCTGCCGCAAGATGCACAACTCCGTCAATCTTGTAGTCTTTGAAAATTTGCAACACTCTTTCAAAATCGCAGATGTCTGATTTTATGAAATGGTAGTTGGGCTTTTGCTCTATGTCTTTGAGGTTTTCAAGATTTCCGGCGTAAGTCAGCTTGTCCAAGTTGTATATTTGGTATTCCGGATACTTGTTTACAAATAGTCTTACAACGTGTGAGCCGATAAATCCGGCACCTCCCGTGATTAAAATGTTCTTCATTGTCGGTGGTTTTTGGTCAGTTCTATAAGATATTCGCCATACTGGTTTTTCTTCATCGGCTCTGCAACTTTCAAAAGTTCGTCCGAGTTTATCCAGCCTTGGGTGTAGGCAATTTCTTCTAAGCAGGCTATTTTCAATCCCTGACGTTTTTCTATTGTTTCTACAAATCCCGAGGCTTCTGTGAGACTATCGTGAGTTCCGGTGTCCAACCATGCAAATCCTCTGCCCAACAATTTTACGCACAGCCTTTGTTGCTCCAAGAAGGCTTGGTTTACCGATGTTATTTCAAGCTCTCCACGAGCTGAAGGCTTGATTGTTTTGGCAATTTGTACCACATCGTTGGGGTAGAAGTACAAGCCGGTAACGGCATAGTCCGATTTGGGATTTTTGGGTTTCTCTTCAATCGAGAGAACCTTGCCGGTTGCGTCAAATTCTGCCACTCCGTAGCGTTGAGGGTCCTTTACCCTATAACCAAACACCGTTGCAGTGTCGTCTTTGTCAGCATTGGCAACCGCCTGCCTCAACATGGAAGAAAAACTCTGCCCATAGAAGATATTGTCGCCCAAAACCATGCAGACATTGTCCTCGCCGATAAATTCTTCGCCAATGATGAAAGCCTGAGCCAGCCCGTCGGGTGAGGGTTGCTCCGCATATTGAATTTTTATTCCCAATTCGCTGCCGTCTTTGAGCAGACGCTTAAAGCAGGGCAGGTCTTCGGGAGTTGAAATTATCAGAATATCTCGTATTTGTGCAAGCATCAGAACCGACAAAGGGTAATATATCATCGGCTTGTCGTAAATCGGCAACAATTGTTTGCTGACTCCTTTTGTCAGAGGGTAGAGTCTGGTGCCGCTTCCGCCTGCCAAAACTATTCCTTTCATATTTGCTGTGTTTGTTTTGTGCGTTAATGTTTGTCATTTTGTCCTGCAAAACCTACCTTTGAGGCTTTGCTGACTTGTTTTCAAGGCTTTTGGGCAGCAAAGTTAAGACAAAAAATCAACTCGGCAAGGTTTTTTGTTCATTCTTTGCCGTCTTGGGTTGATATTCATTGCTTTGGGTTTGATTAAAACCTGATACCCAACTGTTTTGCCTTGTTTCGATAGAAAAATATCCTAAGTAGTTTGAAGTTGTGCCTGAAAAGCAACAACAGAAAGTTCTTCGGCTGTTTGTAAACCAAGAAATGTTTCAAATATCCGTAGATTACCCTGTACATGAACATACTTTTGAAGTTCCAAGTCCAAAAGTCTGGTTTGAAATAATAGACTTGGTATTTGCGAACGGAGCTTACCTTGTTTGTTGCGTTCCCTTCGGGAGGGTCAATGCGGTAAAAGGCTGTAACAAAATCGGTTTGTGCCAGAGTGAATTGCTCTTTCAGTCTGAACCAACAGTCAAAATCTTCTCCTTTTATCAGCTTGGTGTCAAATCCTCCGGCTTTCTCGAAGCATTGTTTTTTGATTGCGGCGGTCGAAGACCATATTATATGTTGGTCTTTCAGCAGTCTGACATACAAATTATTGACAATGTAACAATTTACCTTTTGTTCGATGTGTTCTAATTTGTCCGTGTAGTTTTCATTTGAGGATATTTTTTCGTAATTGGTGCAAAGCATCTCTGCCTGCGGGAACTTCTCGTGCAGTTTTGCCAATGTCTCCAAATGAAGGTGCGTCCAAATGTCGTCTGCATCAAGAAAGGCTATCCAGCTGTTGCGAGCTGCTGCAATGCCTGCATTTCTTGCTGCCGACACTCCCGAGTTTTTTTGACTGACAAGGCGAAGTCGTTCGTCCTTATACTCTCTTACTATTTCTGCTCCGCTGTCTGTCGAACCATCATCTACAACTATCACCTCAAAGTCCTGAAAGCTCTGATTGAAAACACAATCGAGTGCCTGCCTTATGCAATCCTGCTTATTATATAATGGTATGACGATTGAGAATTTCATCTTTCTATTGTTCCAAATTGCCGATTAAAAATTGCAAAGAGCGTTCCCTTTCTTCGGATAGTTTGTTTTCTGTTGCCGCATAGTCGATTGGTTGTTGCAATATGTCAAAAGATATGTCTGATTGTTCGCTTACAAGTCTGTTTTCCAAGCCGTAGAGAGACAGCAGGCTGACAAATCGAGACAATCCTCTGTCGGGATTTGCCACAACGACAAAGGGCTTGTGAAAAATTATCGCAAAGACAGTGCCGTGAAAAGAATCGGTAAGCACAAAGTCGGCTTTCCAAAATCCCTCTATCCATTTCTCAACCGCAGGATATACACATCGGTTGTCAAAGTGTCTTGTGTCTTTGCCCAACACTCTTTCGGGCATGACAGAGAAGGATTTGAGTTGCAACTTGTCTTCCAACTGTTTTTGCAAGGCGAGCTTTCGCGGCGTTTTGTCCAAAAGATAGGTCATCATGCCGCCTTGCGGAAGCACCTCTTTGTTTTTTTCTATCAGTTCAATGTAATCTTTGCTTTTCAAAAGCAGCGTCGGGTCGAGTACATTTGTTGCCTTTGTGTCCAAGTATTTCTCGCACAGCTCCACGGCATCGCTCTCTCTGACACTCAGTGCAGCAAATCGCTTTGCCAAAAGTCTCAATCGCTCTGTCTCTTGCTCGTTGTACTGCCATTTGCTCAGCCCGAAAGAGGCTGCGTATGCTATTTTCTTGGCACGATTGGCAGAATCAAAGTCGCAAAAGTAGCTTTCAACTCTGCCGTAGTCCCTTCTCCATACTTGGTCGGAGCCTACAACGAAAGTATCAAAGCATTCGACAATCTCTTGTCTCGGTTTGGTGTTGCCTTCAAAGAAATCTATGGTCTTGATGTTGTTCTGCACAAAGCGTGAGGTGTGTTCGGAAATCTCGTTCCACTCTTTACGGCTCTCTCTTCGGGGAAAGGGATTGACACTCCGCCGTCCGAGAAGATAATGTGCCACCGCGCGTTTGGCAGTGTCGCAGGCGTTAAACCAAAAAGAGTTGAAACGCTTCGGAAATAGGTCTGTAACAACCTCAAATCCCGCCTGCTCAATCACTCTCTGCAAAGCCCATGCCTGCAACAACGCTCCATAGTTGTTCCACAGCGGTTGGGTGAGAATACATACCTTTTTGCTTTTCATCTTTCTCTTTTTTGCTTTTGCAACCTCTGACAATCTGCCCTCTATCACCCTGCAAAGGTAGTGTAAATTTCTCCGATTGACAAAATGTTTTTGCAAGATACCGTAATTATTTCATTATCATGATGTTCCAAAACGCCGTTTCGTTCGGATAAAACGCCGTTTTGGCAGAATGAAACGGCGTTTCGGAAAATTAAAACGGCGTTTTGATTTTCTCTTTCTTTGAGGAAGGTTGTCCTTTTGTCTGACAAGTGGGGCTTTTTGCACCAAAACATCTGACAAGATGTCAGAAAAGTCTTTTTGGAACGATTTTTTCTTGTGTCTATGTAGTAAAAACTATGATTTAATCATCAAATAACATATAATATATGAAAGGTTCTATAAACGTAAAGACGGAGAACATTTTTCCGGTCATCAAAAAGTTTCTTTACTCAGACCATGAGATTTTTCTAAGAGAGATAGTATCCAACGCAGTCGATGCAACACAAAAATTAAAGACACTTTCCTCTTTGGGAGAGTTCAAAGGAGAGTTTGGAGACTGCACCATAGATGTAAAGATTGACGAAAAGGCAAAGACACTCACCGTTATTGACCACGGTGTGGGCATGAGCAAGGAGGAAGTCGAGAAGTATATCACCCAGATTGCTTTTTCGGGAGCAGAAGAGTTCGTCGAAAAATATAAAGGTAAGAGCGAATTGGAGGCAAACAGCCTTATTGGTCATTTCGGATTGGGATTTTTCTCCTCTTTTATGGTATCAGACTTGGTTGAGATAAGAACAAAATCGTACAAAGACACTCCCGGCGTTCATTGGACTTGCGACGGAAGTACCGACTACACCATAGAAGAGTGCGATAAGAGCGAACGAGGCACCGAAGTGATAATGCACATTGACGAAGCATCAAGCGAATTTTTGCAAGAGAGCAAAATTTTGGAGCTTTTGAACAAGTATTGCAAGTTTATGCCGGTTGCAATTCGTTTTGGTCAGGAAAGCGTATGGGAAGACAGCGAAACAGAGAAAGACGACAAAGGAAATCCGAAACGAGTTGAGAAAAAGAAAGACCGAATTATCAACGACACAAATCCTCTTTGGAAACAAAAACCCTCAGACTTGAAAGACGAAGACTACAACAAGTTTTTCCACAAGCTATATCCGATGAACTTTGACGAACCGCTCTTCCACATTCATCTTAATGTCGATTATCCGTTCAATCTTACCGGAATACTTTACTTTCCAAAGGTAAAAAAGAACATAGACCCTACAAGGGAGAAGATACAACTCTATTGCAATCAGGTGTTTGTTACAGACAGCGTTGAGGGAGTTGTTCCCGAGTATATGATGTTGATGAGAGGAGTTTTGGACTCGCCCGATATTCCTTTGAATGTGTCGCGTTCTTACTTGCAGGCGGACGGAAATGTAAAGAAAATCTCTTCCCATATTTCCAAAAAGGTTGCCGAGAAGTTGGAACAAATGTATAAGGACAACAAAGAAGAGTTTTTGAAAAAATGGGACGACCTTGCAATCTTCATAAAATATGGTATGATAAGCGACGAGAAGTTCTATGAGAGAATGAACAAGGTGTGTCAGTTGAAGAATGTGCAAGGAGAGTACTTTACTTTTGAGGATTACAAAAAGAAAATAGAGACTGCCCAGACTGACAAGGACAAAAAGTTGGTTTATTTGTACGCTCAAAATGTCGAAAACCAATATCCTTATATCCAAGCGGCAAAAGATAAGGGCTATGACGTACTTCTTATGGACGGAATACTCGATAGTCATTTTATTCAGATGCTTGAGCAGAAGTTTACCGACAGTCGCTTTGCCAGAATAGACTCCGACACTATCGACAAGCTCATTCCGAAAGATGAGGTCGTACCTTCAAAGCTCAACGAGGACGAATGCAAGAAGGTAAAGGAAATGGTGGAAATGATTTTCGACAAAGAAAAATTCTCGGTTCAGACAGAAAGCATGGAACAAGACGTTCAACCATTCACCATTACTCAAAACGAGTTTATGAGACGAATGAAGGAAATGAGCGAAATGGGAGGCGGAATGGCATCTTTCTATGGTGATATGCCGGAACACTACAACGTTGTGGTAAATACCAATCACGAAATAATATCTCAGATATTGAACGAACAAGATACCGAAAAACGTGTCAATACATTGAACCAACTGAAAGACCTTGCCTTGTTGCAACAAGGTCTTTTGAAGGGAGAGGCTTTGGACTGCTTCATCAAAAGAAGCGTTCAGATAATAAAGTAGAGAATTTTCTTTAAGCTGATTTTGACATAGGCTGCTTTCATCAAATTATCTCAAAAGGACAATTTTTGAAGCAGCCTTTTGTTTTTCACAATTTCAAGTATTATCTTTGCAAAACGAAACACACAAAAAACAAAGCGATGATTTTCTTTCCAAATTGCAAGATAAATATAGGTCTGAGCATAGTCGGCAAGCGTCAGGACGGTTTTCATGATATTCGTTCGGTATTCTATCCGGTCGGATTGTGCGATGCTTTGGAAATTCGCCCCTCGGAAAAAGATGAAAGCACCTTTACCCTCAGCGGAAGCGACATAGGAGAGTGCAAAAGCGAAGATAATCTTTGCATGAAAGCCTTTCGACTTGTGCAGAAAGATTATCCGCAAATAGGACAGGTGAATATGCACCTTCATAAAGTCATTCCGGCCTTTGCAGGCTTGGGAGGAGGAAGCTCCGATGCGGTGAGTGTTATTCGGCTTGTTGATTTTGTATTTTCACTCGGACTATCCAAAGAGCAAATCCTTGACTATGCTTGCTCGATAGGCTCGGATTGTGCATTCTTTGTGGAAAATAAACCTGTGTATGTGAGCGGACGAGGCGATATAATCAAGATAACAGACCTCTCTTTGGCAGGAAAGTATATCGTTTTGGTCAAACCCGACATCAAAATCTCGACCAAGCAAGCCTATCAGGGCGTAATCCCAAAACAATCTGATATAGATTATGAACATTTGCCCCCGATTGATGTTTGGAAAGATGTGTTGGTGAATGATTTTGAGCAATCTCTCTTTCCAAAATACCCGATACTTTCCTCAATCAAACAAAATCTTTACGAAAATGGAGCAATGTATGCCTCACTCTCGGGAAGCGGAGCAACCGTTTACGGAATTTTTGAAAAAGAATTGGATTTGGAAAGAATAAAAGGAGGTAAAGATGCGTTTGTTTGGCAGGGAATACTCGATTAAATTTCAAAATAATAACATAAAACACAAATAGCAATGAGCGAATTATTGAATTTGGAACCTAAATCTTTGTGGAAACATTTTGATAAGATATGTTCCATTCCTCATCCTTCAAAACATGAGGAAAAAATTGTGGCAGCATTGGTTGAATTTGCAAAAGCCAACAACATAGAATACAAAGTTGATGAAACAGGAAACGTCATCATGCGAAAGCCTGCCTCAAAGGGTATGGAAAATCGCAAAGGAGTTATTTTACAAGCCCATGTAGATATGGTGCCTCAAAAGAATAATGACACAAAACACGATTTTATCAATGATCCTATCCTGCCTCGCATCGACGGAGAGTGGGTTCGAGCAACGGGAACGACACTCGGAGCCGACAACGGCATAGGAGCATCGGCCGCATTGGCAGTTTTGGAAGACAAAGATCTTGTTCACGGTCCTATAGAGGCGTTATTCACAATCGATGAGGAGACAGGAATGACTGGAGCCTTCGGTTTGAAAGCTGGAGAGTTGAACGGAGATATTTTATTGAACCTTGACTCAGAGACAGAGGGCGAGTTGTATGTCGGATGTGCAGGAGGCATTGATGCGACAATTACTTTCGAGTTTACAAAAGAGGCAATGCCTGCCGACCATAAGGCATACGAATTGTGCGTAAAGGGAATGAAGGGCGGTCATTCGGGAATGGATATCATTCTTGGCAGAGGAAACGCCAACAAAACATTGTTCAGAGTTTTGAAAGCCTTGGAAAAAGTTGATTATCGCCTTGGAGAAATCAATGGAGGCAGCCTTAGAAACGCCATTCCGAGAGAAGCGTTCTGCACAGTGGCAATTCCTTCTGCCAAAGTATCGGAAGCAGAAGCTGTTGTTAAAGAATACGAAAGTATTGTAAGGAATGAACTTGCCGCAGTGGAGCCTGATATGGAAATATCTTTGAAAGAGGCATCTTCTTGCGACTTTGTGATTGACCAAGATACCGCAAAGAGAATTGTTCGTGCCGTATATGCTTGTCCGAATGGTATATATAGAATGAGTGATTCGATGGAAAATCTTGTCGAAACTTCTTCCAATCTTGCCATAGTCAAGACTGACGGAGATAAAATCGTTGCTTGTGCATTGCTCAGAAGCTCTGTTGATACGGCAAAAGAAGACTTTGCTCAAATGATGGCAAGTGTTATCGAATTGGCAGGAGGAAAGATTGAATTTACAGGTGGTTATCCGGGCTGGAAACCAAATATGCACTCGCCTATCTTGGAGACAATGACAAGCACATACAAGAAATTGTTTGGCAGAACTCCGAAAGTAATGGCAATACACGCAGGCTTGGAGTGCGGATTGTTGGGAGGCGTTTACAAGAATTGGGATATGATTTCATTCGGTCCTACAATCAAGCACCCACATTCTCCTGATGAAAAAGTGAACATAGAGTCGGTTAAATTGTTCTGGGAATATCTTACCGAAACTCTAAAGAATGTTCCGACAAAGTAAAGAATTTTTTTGTTTTTATGCTCAAAACCCTTTTGCACATTGCTGCAAAAGGGTTTTGATATTGCTGTTTGTTTTATTGTCTCGACAACTTGCAGCCCAATACAGCGTCAGTGCAAACGATGACAGCAACATCGAATGGCGTCAAATCAAGACAGGGCGCTTTCAATTAGTTTATCCCGATTTTTATGAGGCAAATGCCATGCGTCTTGCAAGTGTTTTGGATACCGTGAGTACCAATATAGGCAATTCGCTCGGCACTTCCGCACCCAAAATCCCCATATTGCTTCACACCAACGGCAGCAAATCCAATGGTCTTTTGGTGTGGGCTCCAAAAAGAATGGAACTTTGGACCACGCCTCCTCCCGAACATTATGCTTATCCGTGGTCTTGGCAGTTGGCTCTGCACGAATATCGTCATGCTTGCCAGATGCAGGCGTTGAACAAAGGGATTACAAAGTGGCTCAATGCCATTTTTGGCGAACATATCATAGGAGCAGTTTCGGGAGTTTTTATTCCGCTGTGGTTTATGGAGGGAGATGCAGTGGTGGCAGAAACAGCCATGTCGCCAACAGGGCGTGGACAAACTCCCGAGTTCAAGATGCAGTTTAAGGCTCAGCTGTTGGAAAAGGGTGCATTCAACATCAATAAGATTTCTTTGGGTTCTCGCAAAGATTTTGTGCCGAGTAAATATGTTTTTGGATACTATATGAGTGCATATTCTCGTCATTTGTATGGCAAAGACGTCTTTTCGGAGGTTTTGGAAACAACAACCAAAGGTTGGTGGAAGGGTAATTGGTTCACCAAAACCAAGACTGAAAAATATGATTATGCCCAAGTGTATCAACTATTGACCGATACGCTTGTGTCCCATTGGCAAAGTGAGAGAGTGGCTTGGCAAAGTGAAGATACGTCTGCTCTTTCCGAAATAGGGATTGCAAAAAAGTACTACACCAATTACCGCAATCCGATTGCAATAGGCACTGACAGTATTTTGGCTTTGCAATCGAGTAACTTTGATTTGCAATCTCTTGTAATACTCAGCCGAGGTAAGGCAGAAAAGTTGCGTTCTCTGCCTTTTCTCAATCACTCTCATTTTGACTACAAAGACGGAAAAATTCTCTATTCCCAACTTTCGCAAAATCCTCGTTGGGGTCAGCAAAATTATTCTGACATTATAGAATACGATTTCAAGAACAACAAATACAGGGTTATCACTTCGATGGCAGTTTTTTTCAATCCGGTTTACAATCCTGCCGATTCGACCCTGATTGCCGCCATTCAGACCGACTCAAACGACAATCAGTCTCTTGTGATACTCAGTCCGAACGGCAAATTTTTTAAGACAAAGAAGCTCTTGTACAAAAACAAAAGCCAATACATTGCCTCGGTCAGCACCAATGCAAACATTGCCTTTGCCTTTCCTTGTTGGAACGAAGAGGGAACGATGCTTTATGTCATCGAGACTTCCGAACAAG
>SFPR01000043.1 GCA_004551865.1 Bacteroidales bacterium | reverse complement strand
AATCCCATAAGCACAACACTATATTGCAACAGCGGCGAGGAGTACTTCTTAAACTCAAAAGGTCTTTCGATTTTCAGAAATGCGAACAAAATGCCGCAAAAAAGAGCCATGGGTGCAGTAACAAAAGACATCATGCACAACAATGGCACAACAAAATAAAGAAATGATAGTTTTTTTCTCATAAATATTGATATTAAGAGTTGTTTTTTCGGGTTGCAAAATTACTAATTATTTGTTTTGTCAGAACAAGACGGCGTATAAACTATCTCAAACGATGAAAAAAATACTTAACTTTGCAGAATAAAAACCTCTAAAACAAAGAAACTATCATGAATATCATCATATCGGGTTACGGAAAGATGGGAAAAATGGTGGAAACAGAAGCTCTGAAAGCAGGAGACTGCATTGTAGCCAAAATAGATTCAAAGGAAGATTGGGCAAAATATGACTTTGAGGCAATGGTTGCTCGGGGCAATGTGGCAGCTATTGATTTTTCCACTCCGCAAAGCGTTGTTGCCAACATAGAAGAGTGTTTCAAAAGAAACATCCCCATAGTTGTGGGAACAACAGGCTGGTACAACGAGAAAGAAAGACTGAAAGAGCTTTGTCAAAGCAAAAATCAGAGCATGTTTTGGGCTTCCAACTTTTCCATAGGGGTATTCTTGTTCAACAAGATGAACATTTGGCTTGCCAAATTGATGAACTCCTATTCTCAATACTCACCTTCGATGAGTGAAACGCACCATGTTCACAAACTTGACGCACCTTCGGGAACTGCAATCACGCTTGCCGAAAACCTTATAGAGAATTACCATGGCAAAACGAAATGGCAGCTTGGCGAAAGCCAAGACAAAGATACTCTTTGCATAAATGCAATCCGCCAAGGGGAGGTTTGCGGCATTCACGAGGTGAAATACGAAAGTCCTTTTGACGAAATAACAATACGACATGAGGCAAAAACTCGTGCAGGCTTCGCTTTGGGAGCAGTAACCGCCGCTCACTGGCTTGCGGACAAGAAGGGATTTTTCACAATGAGCGATATGTTGGACCAAATGTCCGAGGAGATATAACCAAACAAAGATTTTGCAATATGAACTACACAATAGGAATTGATTTGGGAGGAACCAACACACGCATAGGCTTGGTTGCAGAAGACGGAAAGGTGATTGAGGTTTTGAAGTTTAAGACTTACGAACACAAAGAGCTGAATGACTTTGTCGAAACGCTTTCGGACAACATTGTTTTGATAGTTCAAAAACACAATCTGCCAAAAGAGAGCATCAAAGTCGGCATAGGAGCGCCCAACGGCAACTATTATGCAGGCACAATCGAACAAGCACCAAACCTTCCCTTCAAAGGAATTGTGCCTTTGGTCGATTTGCTCAAAGAAAGTCTCAAAAAAAAGTCTTATAGTGCCGAAGTGGTCTTGACAAACGATGCAAACGCCGCCGCAATGGGCGAAAAAATATACGGAAAAGCCAAAAACGTGAGAGATTTTGTCATGATAACTCTCGGAACAGGCGTAGGAAGCGGCATTTTTGTCGATAACAAACTCGTATATGGCAAATCCGGCTTTGCAGGAGAGGCAGGCCATGCGATAGTTCAGCCGGAGGGAAGAGCGTGCGGCTGTGGCAGACATGGTTGTTTGGAGACTTATTGTTCGGCAACGGGCATTGTTCGCACTGCAAAGGAACTTCTGCACAACGAAAGCACACCTTCCTGTCTCAGAGCGATAAAAGAAGATATGATAACGGCAAAAGACATTAGTGATGCGGCGGATAAAAACGACACTCTCGCCTTAAAGTGCTTTGACATCACCGCTCGCTATTTGGCTCTCGGCTTGGCAAATGTTGCAGTTATCACTTCACCCGAGAAAATCTTCATTTCCGGAGGATTAAGCAAGGCGGGAGAAAAACTATTCAAGCCTTTGAAAGAGTATTTTGAGCAATTCCTCTATCCTGTTTTCAGAAACACAATTTCAATCGAGACTTCGGCTCTCGAAGACAACGAAGTTGCAATTTTGGGAGCGGCATCTCTTGTATTTTGACGACAAAAACAAATAAGCAATATGAGATTTTGGCAAAGTTTTGTGCTGTTTGTCTGCGGAGTTTTGTGCTTTCAGTGTGCCAATTCGCAAACAGAGAGTCGTGATTTGCTCTTGCCCGAGTGTGGCAGTGGCGTTTTGATTTGCAATCAGGACACAATGGAATTGCAAAAGGGCAAAACAGATGTTTATTCCCTTGTTGCCGCAAAGTTAAACCTCAATCAGTACCGGGCAGACAACGAATTGCAGTTCCAATACTTGGACAGCTGCTTGTCGGAGTACGTTTTTGATTTCGACATTGACGAAAAGCTGCTGTCTTTCGGCAGATGCGAACTGTCTTTCGAGTGTTCGGACATTTCTTACAGCATATATGTAAACCAAAGAGAAGTTCCGAAAAAGCAAAACAACACTCTGCGTTTTCATCAGCAGATAAGACAATACTTGAAAGAGGGAAAGAACGAAATAAGAATTGCAATCGAGCCTGTGAAACCCCGATGGGACAATGTGAAATCGGAAGATTATGATATTCTCTCTTCGGAAACTCGTGCTGTTTTCAGACATGCGGCTTTTCAATTTGGCTGGGACTGGGCACCGAGAGAGCTTGCAGGCGAGGTTTTCATGCCTTTGAAACTACACTTTGCCTCTTCGCCTTGCAAGGTCTTGAATGCAGGCATTCAAACCATAAAAGCAGACTCGCTAAATGCCGATATGTCGCTTTCGGTAATGCTTTCGGACAGCACAAACGACATTTCGTATGCCAAAATTTACTATTGCGACGAAAAGGGAAAGCGTTTCCGAACAAAGAAACTTGAACCCTCTTCAATCAAAACAGCGGGAGGATATTATTTTCTCAACTTTGACTTCTCTATAAGCAGACCTCATCTTTGGCAACCGCAGGGAGCAGGAGAGCAATGCCTATATCAGGCTTCCATAAAGCTGTATGACAAAAATCAAAAGGAGATTGAAAGCATAGATACCCGCTTTGGAATAAGGCAAATCGAGCTTATAAGAGAAAAAGACAGCATTGGAGAGAGTTTTTACTTTGTTTGCAACGGACAAAAGCTCTTTGCAAAGGGTGCAAACCTTGTTCCGACAAAGATGCACGGCGAAAAGTACTCTTCTCTTGCCAAGCACATCAATTTGGTCAAAGATTGCAACATGAATATGCTCAGAGTGTGGGGCGGAGGTTTCTATTTGGACGAAGAAAGCCTGAAAGCGTGCGACGAAAACGGCATATTGATTTGGCAGGATTTCCCTTTTGCCTGTGCCTTGTACCCTGCCGATAGTTTCTATCTGCAAGGTGTGGCATCAGATGCCGCCTTTGAGGTTGCCCGAATAGCATCTCACCCTTGTCTTGCACTACTTTGCGGCAACAATGAGGTGTTTGAGGGTTGGGAGAATTGGGGTTGGAAAAGCCAAGTGAGAGATACAGCCGTTGCACTTGCAAATTACAACAAGCTCTTCAAACAACTGCTGCCTCAAATAGCAAGTGTGGCTGCACAAAGCACCGATTATGTTCACACCTCGCCAATTCACGGCTGGGGAAAGGCACAATCGATGACCGAAGGGGACAGTCATTATTGGGGAGTGTGGTGGGGAGACTCTGTTTTTGAGACTTACACTCGCAAAGTGCCGAGATTTATGAGCGAATACGGCTTTCAGTCGCCTCCAAGCAAAAGTTGCATGGAACAATTCTTCACCCTGCCATACTCAAAGGACAATCCGCAGTTTGCAATCCACCAAAAACACTCGCGAGGCTTTGAATTGATTGACAATCGTCTCAAAGAAAGGTTTTCAAATATCGAAAGCGACCGAGACTATTGGCAAAAGGCAGAAATAACTGCCTCAGATGCCTACAAAATTGCCATAGAAGCTCACCGAAGAGCAATGCCCCGTTGTATGGGAAGCCTTCTTTGGCAGCTCAATGAGCCTTATCCTGCAATATCTTGGAGCATAATTGATGCCACTTGGCAACCCAAGGCAGTATATCACACTGTCAAGAAGTGTTTTGCTCCTTTCCTTCTGTCGATAGACACATATTCTTCTACCGACAGCTTGTTTGTATATTTTGTAAACGACACTTACTCTGACATAGAACTGACTTGTACTTTGGAGATAAGAGATGAAGAAAACAAAACAGTGCTTCAAATCGAAATCACGGACGATAATCTGCCGAAAATGACAAGTCGGAAAATTTATTCGCTTGCCAAAAACAGCATTCCGAATTTTGACCCGACAAGACATTTTGCATTGATAAAATCAAACGGCGTTTCGCTAAAACAAAACGGCGAATCAGTCGAACAAAACGCCGTTTTATCACAGCAAAACGCCGTTTCAAATTACGCCTTCTTCGTCTATCCGCAACAACTTGAAAATCAGCAACTATTTTTCGAGATAAGAAATCAATGGCTGCAAGAAAAACCAAATTCGGAACGTTGATACGAATGAACAAATTGCCTTTATGATTGTTCTAAACCTGCAAAAAAACATCGCTTAAAAGCAAAGCTATATCGTTATAAAAATGTTTTTAGATTTCAAATTTGGAAGATAGGAGAATTTTTTTGTAATTTTGCTCCGAGAAAATCAAACAAACAATTTGTAGAACATTAAAAATTTAAGATTATGGCAAAGAAATGGATTTGTACCGTTTGCGGTTACGTACACGAAGGAGCAGAACCACCTGCACAATGTCCTCAATGCAAACAACCTGCTGACAAGTTCAAAGAATTGAACGAAGAAGCCGGCTTGGTATTCGAAGCAGAACACGTCATAGGCGTTGCAAAAGGAAGCGGAGAAGAGATGATAAAAGACCTAAACGCACACTTTATGGGCGAAAGCACCGAGGTGGGAATGTATTTGGCTATGAGCCGTCAGGCAGACAGAGAAGGCTATCCTGAAATTGCCGAAGCATTCAAGCGTTACGCTTGGGAAGAAGCAGAACACGCTGCTAAGTTTGCAGAACTTTTGGGAGACGTTGTTTGGGATACAAAGACCAATCTCGAAAAACGTATGAACGCAGAAGCAGGAGCTTGTGCCGACAAGGTAAGAGTTGCAAAAAATGCAAAAGCAGCAAACCTTGATGCAATTCATGACACAGTTCACGAAATGGCAAGAGACGAAGCAAGACACGGAAAAGGCTTTGAGGCTCTTTACAATCGTTATTTCAAGAAGTAATCTTGCTTCTTGGTAAAAAAACAAGGAGCTTCCTATCAAAGGGAAGCTCCTTATTTTTTTGCGTTTACTCCCATTCTACCGAGAACTCACTATCTTCAAATTGTTTTTCCTTGTTTTCGGGTTTCTTTTCGCCCTCCTGCTCCCACTCGATTATGTATTCGCCCTC
Source organism: Bacteroidales bacterium (assembly GCA_004551865.1). Lineage (GTDB taxonomy): Bacteria > Bacteroidota > Bacteroidia > Bacteroidales > P3 > Onthomorpha. The sequence continues at coordinate 12,712 of SFPR01000043.1, read as the reverse complement.
TTGTTGTCGCTTCCACTGCTGCTTATCTTGGCGATTTTGTTCGAGTTTGAGGTCAAAATCTTTGTCAATCGACTGCAATATGCTTTGCTTGTCTTGTTTTATTTGCTCTTTTGCTCTTTGCATATTGCCTTTTATGTCGTATGAGAATGTGGGTTTGTCGATTGTGCCTCCTATCTTGACAAAAAGAGTAATTCTCTTGTCCGCTCCGCTCTCAAATGTGCCGAACTGCTGTTGCTGTTTCTGCATTGCAGCCTTTTTTCTCTTACTTGCAAACTCCGACAACTTGACGGCAACATTGTAATCTATCTTTCCGTCCAAGCAATGTCTGCCGACCAAATCAAAATTCACCGCATTGCTAAACACCTTTATGGGATTGATTGCAATAACCCCATCTTTAATTTGAACAGATGAAGAAATGGTTTCAAATTTTACGTTTTTCAATGCTTGTTCATCGACAAAATAGGACAGCTTTTCGAGCATCTTGACATTTTTAAGCCTGCCTTTTGAGAGCGTATAGTCAATATCGAGTGTCGAACGCTCCAAAACGAGATTGAAATCCTTGTCAAAATATAGACCTGCCTTCGCTTTGGCAGAGAGTTTCCCCTCTATGTTTTTGTCGGTCAGCAAAGTTTGATTAAGATTCTTCGTCTGAGCAAAGGCCTTTTGAAGATTGATGTCTTTCAAAACTGCATCTGCCTTGACAATAGTGCAACTATCTTGGAACAAAATCTTGCAATCGTTGCTCGAAACACTGCCTTCAAAAATGTTGAACGACACCTTTTTGCAATCAATCACCCCTTTGTTGTAGTTAATCTTTGCATCGATGTTGTCAAGCGTCATTCCGTCAAACTTATACTGCCTTAGCTGCAAGTCTGCCTGCACTCTGCCTTCGAGATTGTACGTTACGCAAAGCGAAAATGCCTTATTGTTCAGTAGGCCCTTCGCTTTGCTTATCTTTATTGTACTATTGTCAAATGTCAAATCGCAGTTGGTTTGACTGAGAGCATGGTTTTTCAATCTCTTGTCTTGCAACGCCAAATCTCTAAGCTCTCCTTTTCCGTTCATTTCGACCTTTGAGTTTTTTCTTTGCAGATTTAAGTCTATCTTTGCGACACCTTGCAAAACTTCTGTGCTGTCAAGTTTCAGCAAATCTTTGATTTGAGAAAGATTTACTTCGGCTTGCAGACTCGCATCGACGTCTATTTTATTGAAGTCGGCAAGAGAGAATTTCCCTTTGACAAATCCTTGGCTGAAAGTGGCTTCAAAGGCTGTTATATCCAACTTTGAGCTTACCGAATTGCACCTTTCGCCATTTGTATAGCTGCCGTTGATTTTAACATTGGTGATATTGATGTCTTTTTTCTTGTCTCTTGCAGAAGCATTGTTCAAACTAAATGTGGCATTTATCGAAGGAGCTGCGTCTTTTGCCAATTTGCCTTTGATTTTTGCCGAAAAGGCAAGGTCTCCGGAGGTTTTGTAATCAGAAAACAGCTCTTTACCCTCTTTCTTTACAAGAGAGAGTGCCTCCGAGAGCTTGATTTGTCTTCCCGAAATGTCGCAATCGACAAACAAATCTTCCTCATAGTTCAATCGTCCGTCAAGTCCAAACTCCATTTTGCCGACCAAAATCTTGCTTTCTTTGATTGAGGCTGTCTTTTGGGCAAAATCGTTGGCTGCAACAACTTTTAATTTTATCGGAATGTCGCTTGTGGTTTGCACTTTGTCGAATGCAAATCGTCTGAGTTGAAGTTGGGAAGAGAGAACAATGTTTTGTTTCTGTGAAGAGAAATCTCCGCTTACCCGAGCGTCGGAAAGATTTGCTCCAATCAAGAGCTTGGATATTTCATTGACGTATTCCAAGTCTATATCTTTCAAACGGAAATCCTTTATCGAGAAAGCAAAATCCGAACTCGTGCTTGTGGTGTCGCTTTTCCAAAAGTGGTAGTTGCTTTCGCCCGAAGAAAGGACTTTGAGCTTGATTTTGCCGTGCGAAACCTCCACTTTTGTAACATTGTATCTGCCTTTGAGAATATCTATCAGGTTAAATTTGAGTTTGACTTGCTGCAACACTGCAAGGGTATCGCAACACTGTGTGCTGTCAGGGTAAGCATCGGGCATCGCTATGTCCGAAAAAGAAACCGAAACCAACGGAAAGGACGACAAAATACCGACATCTATCTCCTTTACGCTGACTTCGGTCAATAGGTGTTTGTTTATTTCTCTGATAAAGGTCTGCTTGATTTTGTCGGTGTTGAAAAGAACGATTGCAACGCTCACAACAAACAAAAACAAGCAACAGACAACGCCCCAAAACAAGACTTTCTTCCACCCTTTGGGCTTATCAAAGAAAGCAAACCTCATCTGCTTACTTTTTTAAGAAGGCTACTTCTTGCTCGGTCAAGAAACGATAATGTCCTCTTGTGAGATTTTTTTTCGTAAGTCCCGCAAAGAAAACTCTATCTAACTTTTCAACCTTATAATCCAAGTGATTGAACATACGTCTGACTATTCTGTTTTTGCCAGAGTGCAATTCAACCCCCACAACCTTCTTGCTGTTAAATCCTTCCACATATTGAATGTCGTCAAAGCGTGCAATGCCGTCTTCCAACTCCACTCCCTCACAAAGAAGGTTCATGTCAGCCTTGGTAAGCGGCTTGTCCAATTCCACATGATAGATTTTTCTTGCACCAAACGAAGGGTGAGTTAGTTTTTTTGTCAGTTCGCCATCGTTGGTAAAGAGTAACAATCCGCAGGTGTTTCTATCCAATCTTCCGACCGGGTAAATTCTCTCCTTGCAAGCCTTTCCCACAAGATTCATGACGGTCTTTCGCTCTTGCGGATCTTCAAGTGTGGTGATAAATCCCTTAGGTTTGTTGAGCAAAAGATAGACTTTCCTTTCGTTTGAGAGCTTTTCTCCTCCGTAACACACACTATCGCCGGGCTTTACCTTATATCCCATTTGTGTAACGACCTCTCCGTTTACCGTAACAACACCCGTAGAAATCAAAACATCGGCTTCTCTTCTTGAACAGATACCTGAGTTTGAAATATACTTGTTAAGACGTATCAATCCGCTTTCTTTGTTTGCTATGTCAGGCGTTTCGGAGTAGTATTGTCTCTTTCTTTCAAACGAACGCTTATTGTTGCTCTCAAATTTTGAGTGATTTCTCTTTCTTTCTCTGCCAAAATTATCCTCTCTTTGGTCAAAAGAGTGTTCTCTTCTGTCGAATTGTCTCTGATTGCCGCCTCGATTTCTTCTTTGCCTTGTTCTTTCGACAGGGACAAAATCCCTTTGATCTTCTTGATTGTAAGATTCTCTTTGTATTCTCGGGCGTTTGCCTTGTCTTGCTTGTCGAAACGATGCTTCTTCTCGGTCGTCGAACTCAAAATATCTTTCTCTTCTCGGACGAAATTCTCTTCTGTCGCTGCTTTCTCTGCGAAATCCTTCATCTTGTTTGAAGTCTCTGTCTCTTCTCTCCGGTCTTTTCCAAGAACGATTGTCTCTTCTGTCTTCCATTTGGTTGAATATGTTTGATTATTATTGCCGATTTTCACATCGGGTTGTTTGTTCTCTTGTCAAATCTGCCGCAAAAAGCGGTCTGCAAAGATACGAAAATCATCTGTTTTCTGCCTCTTGTGATTTTGATTGTTGAAGTCCCCGAAACAAAACGCCGTTTTGTGATGTGTAAAACGCCGTTTCAGCATCACTAAAACGCCGTTTTATTCTGCCAAAACGGCGTTTTATTTTACCAAGTTCAAACAACCTGAAAATCAACTGCTTTCACAAGAAATTTTATTGCTGTTTCGTACACCTCTTTCTGCTCTGTCTTCCAAGGAAACACCCTCCTATCGGACTAAACAAATAATTTGCCCAAATTATTGTGAGAATGGGCTGAAAACATTACCTTTGCAAAACAAAATATATCCTATTATGGTAGCAAGAGTGAGTATAATAATGGGCAGCACTTCCGATTTGCCTGTAATGGAAGCGGCGGCCAAGTTTCTAAATCAAATGGAAATTCCGTTTGAAATGAATGCCCTTTCGGCACATCGAACTCCCAAAGAGGTGGAAGAGTTTGCCACAAAGGCAGAACAAAGAGGCATAGAAGTAATAATTGCAGGAGCCGGAATGGCAGCACACCTTCCCGGGGTGATTGCGGCAATGACACCACTGCCTGTGATAGGTGTTCCGATAAAGTCTTCTTTGGAGGGAATGGACGCCGCTTTGGCAATGTTGCAAATGCCTCCCGGAATACCGGTTGCAACGGTTGCAATCAACGGAGCTTTGAATGCGGCAATCCTTGCAGTTCAAATTTTGGCAACAGCGGACAAAGAGCTAAGGCAAAAGATGATTGCTTACAAGAAAAGCCTCAAAGACAAAATCGTTAAGGCCAACGAAGAACTTTCGACAATAAAATACGACTACAAAGTATGATAATGATAGGCATAACCGGCACATTGGGAGCCGGAAAAGGCACAATAGTCGATTGTTTGAAAGAGCGGGGCTTTTCGCACTTCTCTGCAAGAGACTTTTTGGTCAAAGAGATTGAGAAACGCGGCTTGCCGATAAATCGGGACAGCATGACAAGCACTGCCAACGCCATAAGACGAGAATATGGCAACGATTACATCATACGAAGCATGATGGACCAAGCCCTCAAAGAGGGAAAGAACTGCGTTATTGAAAGTGTGAGAAATCCCGAAGAGGTATTGCTCATGAGAAAAGTGTCGGGATTTTATCTCTTCTCGGTCGATGCAGACCTCAAAATCAGATACGAAAGAATTAAACTCCGCAAGAGCGAAACCGACAACGTGGATTTTGAGACCTTTGTGGCAAACGAGCAGAGAGAAATGAACCCTCAAAACGGCAAAAGCCAAGATATAGGCAGCTGTATGGCGATGGCAGATTATAGATTTGAGAACAACTCTGACATAGCCGCCCTCAGAGAGAGGGTAAACGCCGTGATAAGCGAAATTGAACGCAAAACAAGACCCTCATGGGACGAATACTTCATGGAATTGGCAGATGCAGCCTCAAAACGTGCCACTTGCGACAGAGGAAGAAGCGGTTGCGTGATAGTCAAAGACCGTCAGGTATTGGTAACAGGCTATGTAGGTTCGCCGACAGGGCTTGCTCACTGCGATGATGTGGGACATCTGTTGAAGCAAACGATAAACGAAGACGGCAGTATTTCGACGCATTGTGTCAGAACGGTTCATGCAGAACAAAATGCGATATGTCAGGCAGCCAAAAGAGGCATAGCCTTGGAGGGAGCGACACTCTACTGCCGCATGACCCCTTGTCGCACTTGTGCAATGATGATTATCAACTGCGGAATAAAAAGAGTTGTTTGTCAGATGAAGTATCATGCAGGAGCAGAGAGCGAAAAAATGTTCTCTGAGGCAGGAATAGAATTAGTCTTTTTTGACAACAGCATACTAAAATACGACAAGCAATAGTCTTTTTATCAACTCAAAAAAATAAGATGAGACTCTGACAAACAGAAACCTCATCTTATTTTTTGTACTGACAGAAAATCAACCTCAACTATTCGTCAAAGGAATATTCTCTGCCATATCGGAGCATTTGTTCCAAAAAACTTTCCGGATATTCGAGAGAATAATCAATCACCTCGCCTGCGGAATTTCTCATAGGGACAATATCAACATTCACAAAGCCGCCGTATGGTTTCAGATTGAGTTTTTGGTAGCGTTCCAACACCTGTTTGTGAAGCAAAGGGTCGATTTTTACTCCGTAAGTCTCAACCAATTCTTTTCCCTTGGCATAATTGCCGGTAGATTTGATGTCTTGAATTATCGCAAGCAGGTTGCCGAATACCTTTTGGAGCTTTTCGTAATCTTTGATTGCGAAATAAGTCTTGTTGTTTTGATATACCCTTTCGATACAATCCGAATTTTCAAACGCATAACTTGAAATCAGCTTCCTTGCCTGCATGTGAGACTCTGTCAAATCTTTGCCAAGCTGAATGCGAGTGAGCTGTGAGAGCAATCCGTTGCGAATATAGCTGTCGTAAGCCTCCATTGCAACCTGCTTGTCGCTCACCAAACCAAGCTCAATCATCTTGTCATCGTACATATAATAAAGAGCAAACAAATCAGCTCGGGCCTCCTCCAAAGTGGAAGAGTATTCTTTGAGAGCATTTTGGTCGGTTTGTTCCAAGAGTTTGCCACTTCCATGTCCCAAACACTCGTGCATATCGGTGTGAAGGTCGTTTGAAAGTGTTGCATGGAGCTTTGCACGCTGCTTTTCTTCGTCTGTGAGTGCAAATTCGTCCAATACACTTTTGGGACTTTCCATTGCAGCTTGCTCGTATGCGTGGGCAAGATTTGCAATGTTCACACTTTTTGAACCATACTCCTTTCTAATCCAATCGCTGTTGGGAAGATTGATACCGATTGGAGGTGTGGGGAAATTATCTCCGGCCAAGCACACTGCATCTATTACTTTTGCACTGATACCCACTACCTTTTCTTTCTTGTATATAGGATTTATCGGACTGTTGTCCTCAAACCATTGAGCGTTTTGCGAAAGGAGTTCACATCTTTTGGTAGCTTGATAATCTTTAACATCGACAAGAGCTTCCCATGAGGCTTTTTGCCCCAATGGGTCGAGGTATGTTTCTATAAATCCCGAGATATAATCCACTGCCGCCTCATTCTCCTTTACCCATGCTATGTTGTAATCGTCCCAAGTCTTCAAATCGCCTGTGGTATAGTAGGAAATCAGTAGTTCGGTATGACGTTTCTGCTGTTCATTCTCGCAGTATGGCAGTGCCGCTTGCAAGTGTTCGATTATTTTTTCAATCCACCTGCCATATACTCCTCCCTTTCGGCACACCTTTTCCTCAATTCCTTTTTCTGTTTTGACAACTATGGTGTTCAATCCGGTTGAAATTGGTCTCAAGCTGTCGCCTTGGTCTGCCTTTTGGTAGAATTGTTCGACCTCACTTCGGCTTACACCCTTGTAAAACGCCACCGAAGATGAGGCAACCAAGTCCTTGCTCTTGTCGCTCTGCCTTCGGATTGGAGTAATCTCGGGATTGTAAACATATTCGGCTATCTGCTCAGAATAAATGTGTGGTTTATCTTTGCCAAACGACGAGGCAACGACCGAAATAAAGTATTCGCGAGAACAAAGTGGGAAGAACTTCTCTTCGGCATAGTGATGATGAATGCCGTTTGAGAAGAAAACTCTCTTGCAATAGGTTTCAAACTCTTTCCAATCGGCTGTCGTTCGGCTGCCTTGGTAAGAAGTCAAAGCCTTTTCAAGAGCCTTTCTCACAACAAGGTTCAATTCGCAGTGTTGTTGCCATATTATATCTCTGCCCCAAAGAGCTGCACAAGACAAATGATAAATAAGATGTTTTTGATTGAGCGATAAATTTTGCCAAGCCTCAAAACGATAACGCATAACCTTGATGTCGGCGAACTCATCTATGATATAAGTAAATGGTTTTGAAGGCGTGGCTTTTTCATCTGTTGTTTGACCACTCTGTGAGCGTGCTTGCATAAATTCCTCCTTACGTTTTGATATTTTCATTCTTTCATCGGCAAAATTACAAATAAATGTTGTACTTTTGTTCCTTTGAACTGACATAGGCGTGAAAAGACTTGACAAATATATCTTGAAATCTTACTTGGGTCCTTGGCTGCTTACCTTTTCCATTGCGATATTTGTATTGTTGTTACAGTTCCTTTGGAAAAAGATAGAGCAGATTGTAGGCAAGGGATTGGAGTGGTCGGTAATCTTGGAGATGATTACATACGCTTGTGCAACCCTTGTGCCGATGGCTTTGCCGCTTTCAATCCTCTTAGCTTCCATTATGACGATGGGAAACTTCGGAGAAAGATACGAACTTGTGGCAATGAAATCCTCCGGTCTTTCTCTTTGGAGAATATTGAGACCTCTGATAGTGCTTAGTATATGCTTTTGCGGCATAGCTTTCTACTTTTCAAACAATGTGATACCCGATGCAACCGGCAAACTCAAAGTACTGATGTATGAAATCAAGACGAAGAAACCTGCTTTGAACATTCAACCCGATGAATTTTACACCGAGATTGAGAATTATACCATAAGAATAGGTGCAAAGGACAAAACAGGTCAATATCTCAAAGACATAATCATCTACGATCACAGTAAGGATTTGGGAAACACCACGGTAAACATTGCAGACAGCGGACAGATGTTCACAAGCAAAGACGGAAATACTTTAATCTTCAAACTATTTTCGGGATATACCTTTGACGAAGATTTAAGCGAAGAGAACCGAAACGCTCACCCCCTTGTGAGAATGGATTACCAAGAACAGACAATCCGATTTGACATTTCAGATTTTGCATACCAAAAGGCAGATCAAGACCGATACGAAGGACATCACACAATGCTCAATGCCCTGCTGCTGAGCTACGAACGCGGCTACTCCTTGGGCGCGGGACAGACCCACTACGAACGCTTGGAGGCCGATGCGCGTTACCGCATCAACCTCTACGCCACGCGCAGCCTCTTCTTCCGCCTCGGCGCCGGCACGTTCAGCCACCGTGGTCGCGACTGCTTCCTGGATTACGATTACTTCAAGTTCGACTATCTTTCCGAAGGAGCGAAACAATTCTACCAAAACGAGATTGCAAACTACGAAACAAAGCTAAAATCGGACGAAGAATACATCAATAAGCACAAAATAGAATTTCATCGTAAGTTTACACTTTCGGCTGCCTGCCTTATTCTATTTTTCATCGGAGCACCTCTCGGTGCGATAATACGAAAGGGAGGTTTGGGAATGCCTGTTGTGGTTTCCACTCTGGCATTCATCATCTACCACATAGTGGGTCAAGTTGGCGAAAATGCGGCTTTGGAAGGTGGTATGCCGATTTGGTTGGGCATGTGGCTGTCATCTTTGATTTTTTTGCCAATCGGAATTGTGCTTACGATGAAAGCCACCTCCGACTCTGCGGTTTTAAGTTCTGAGGGTTGGACTAAATTTTTTGAAAGAATAAAACAATTCACGAAAACGAAGAAAACAAAACAAGATAATGAGAATACTGCAAGTTTGTTATAAGCCTCCGTTTCCTGCAACGGACGGAGGGGCAATGGGAATGAACTCTCTGACAACCGGATTGCTGAATAGAGGACACCAAGTCAAGGTTGTGTCTTTCCACTCTAAGAAACACCCTTGCAATATTGAGGCTATGCCTCAGGATTATTTGGAAAAGACGGGGTTTGAGACCGTTTTTGTCGATTTGGACATCAAGTTGTTTCCTGCAATCGAAGCTATGCTGTGCGGAGAGAGCTATCATGTAAAACGATTTATCAATCAGGCAATGAAAGATAAGCTCCGCGATGTTTTGACCCGCCAAGAGTTTGATATAGTTCAAATGGAGAGCATCTTCCTTACCCCTTACGTTCCTCTTGTTCGCAAATACAGCAATGCCAAAGTTGTTTTGCGAAGTCCGAATGTGGAAAACAAAATTTGGCAACGCACATACAAAGCAACTAAAAATCCTTTCAAGCGATTTTATCTCAAACATCTCTACCTCACTTTGGAACATTACGAAAGGGAAAGGATAAACGACTATGATGCAATCTTCCCCGTAACAGCCACAGACGCCGAATACTTTATCCGAAATGGTTGCAGGCGGCTTTGCAAGCCCATTGCAGTGGGAATAGATACTCCCGAAATATTGCCCGATGTGCTTGAAGAGCCGAATAGTATCTTTCATATCGGAAGCATGAACTGGGTTCCGAACGAGCAAGGTATAAGATGGTTTCTCAAATCATGCTGGAAAAGCGTCAAAGCTGCAAGTCCGCAGGTCAAGGCTTACTTTGCAGGCAGGAATATGCCCGATTGGTTGTTGAACACTCACGAAAAAGATGTGTTTGTTGTCGGTGAGGTCGATGACAGTATTCGTTTTATGACAAGCAAACAAATAATGGTTGTGCCGCTTCTTTCGGGCAGCGGAATAAGAATTAAAATCATAGAAGCAATGAGCATAGGCAAAACGGTGATTGCAACAACCATTGCTGCCGAAGGACTGATGTATGAAAATGGTAAGAACATTATCATTGCCGACACACCTCAGGAGTTTGCAATAGCAGTCAAAAGATGTTTGGACGACAGCTCTTATGCCAAGGAAATAGGCTTTCAGGCTGCCCAACTCATAGCAACACGTTACAATACCGACGAAATAGCAAAAGAAATCAGTGCTTATTACGAACAATTATGAAGATTGCCGTTTTCCTTTCGAGGTTTCCCTATCCTTTGATAAAGGGCGACAAGCTCAGAGCTTACAACCAGATTGTGCAGTTGGCAAAACATCACGAGGTTTATTTGTTTTGCCTCACAAGAAGCTCGATTGCCCCCTCCGACATAGCTTGTTTGCAACCCTTTTGCAAACAAATAGAGCTTGCAAGGCTCAATCCTTTTGTTTCTCTTCTCAATGTGCTGCGTTCTCTCTTCTCTCGGCTGCCCTTTCAGGTCGCTTTCTATCGTTCAAATAAGGTAAAACGACAATACGATGCCTTTTTGACAAAGTACAAGCCCGATGTGTGTTACCACCAGTTTGTCCGCACGGCTCCATACGCCGAGGCACTCTGCGTACCTTCGGTTTTGGACTTTCAAGACACCCTTTCGGCAAATATGTTTCGCCGAGCAGAAAAAAGCAAGCTGCTCTCACAAAAGTTTTTCTTCATTGAAGCCGAACGTTTGAAGAGATACGAAGAAGATATGTTTGCTTTGTTTGATCGCACGACCATAATAACAGATGCAGACCGAGAATTACTCTCTTGCAAACGGAAAAACGAAGTGGCAATAGTTTCAAACGGAGTATCGGACAAGTATGTTGCCGCTCCCGAAAGCATAGAAAAGAAATATGACGTACTCTTTTGCGGAAACATGGGCTACAAACCCAACATTGTTGCTGCCCTTTATCTGCTCAAAACGATAATGCCTCTTGTCAGAGCGAAGCGTCCGCAAACCACTCTCTGCATTGCAGGTGTCAATCCACCGAAAGAAGTAAGGCGTTTTGCCTCAAAGCTCAACGTGATTATCGAAAAAGTTCCCGACATGAGGCAGATGTATCTTCAAAGCCGTGTTTTTGTTGCTCCGATGCAAATCGGAACGGGATTACAAAACAAATTGTTGGAAGCAATGGCGTGCAAAATTCCCTCAATCACCTCCTGCCTTGCCAACAAAGCCCTAATGGCAAAAGACAACGAACAAATAATGATTGCAAACTCCGAAAGCGAATATGCAAAGCACATTATGACACTGCTTGAAGACCAATCGCTCTCCCAAACCCTTGCAACAAACGCCCGAGAGTACATCTTGGAAAACTTCCGCTGGGAAAAATGCAACGAAGTACTCGAAAGCGTGTTACTATCAGCCTCAAAAACAAAGTAAATCGCAAGTTTGACTGCCTTTCAATCGGCAAATCAACGCTTTTTTATCACAAGCCAATTGGTTTGAAGGTGAGAAGACTTCCAATTCTTGCCGATGCGATAGATTTGCCCTTCGCTTGTTCTGTACCAACCCTCACTCCACGAACCCATATCGAGATAAATTGCTTGTATTGCACCCATTCGTATCAGACAATCGGTAAAGACATCAATATGAATGCGGTCGTCGGTTTCGACCAACATAGTTTCGGAAGCCGTGATGACCAAAGCCCTTCGGGCAGTTGTCCTATTGCGAAAAATAGTCGTGGGAACAGCCTTGCCCCTATTGACCAAAATCATCTGTTGAAAGTAATCGCCTTTCTCCCTTACCGCTTTGGTGATTGCAGAGCGGTCATTGGTATCCAAAGGGTTGATTTCAACTCCCGAAGAAGTGATGAGGCAGTAACCGCTCTCGCTCTCGGTGGGATAATACAACATCTTACCATTGCAAACGCTTGTTCCGACAATATGTTCCGGAGCTTTGGAAGTAAAAGCTGCCACGACACACAGACCAATGTTGCTGTTGAGAGTATCGGGCTTGGTTGTCATAAAAGCAAAACCTGCGTCAGTCGCAGGAGTGTAAGTAGTAAAGTGAAACACAAGCGTATCAACCTGCATACTCAAAGTATCGACCAACACCAAAGCCGACCGCTGAGCCGCAAGAGAAGAAACAATAAGTACAAAAGCTGCAAAAGATATTCTCTTTTTCATTTCAATCAACATTTATCTTTGTTTTTCAAAAAACATGACACCGCAACAACACAAACAAACCTCATACAAACACAACCCCTTACCGCAGGTGGCACGTCCTTTTTTGCAAAGGTAACAAAATCTCTGCGATTGGGGTTCCCGAAACGCCCTTTTGGCAAAATAAATCGCCGTTTTATTTTGACAAAACGGCGTTTTATCGATGCTGAAACGGCGTTTTATCGAAACAAGACAAAACCGTATGAAAACGAATAAGTTAACGTGAGTTCGATAAATATACTTTAGAATAGAGTAAGCTGTCTGTCATTTGAAATATCCACGGTCTGTACTCGTATGGTTGGTTTCTTTGGGAAGTAGCAGTATGCAGCTATACCTCCCGGAAGATTGACTAAGAAATTATCAAAACTTCTATGTCTTGAATGCTCAACTTGTGCAATGTTCTTCAGTTCATCATTCACAGTTTCAATGATAGCCCTCTTTCTGAGCAGTAGTTTGTCGGAAACAGACATCAAAGCTCCCTTCATGTTGCTTTTGAGTTTCGTGATAAGC
>SFPR01000097.1 GCA_004551865.1 Bacteroidales bacterium | reverse complement strand
AGTAGGTGGTTTTATTAATTGATTATTGTAATTTTCGAGCGATTTACAAGCGATTTTAAGCGAAATCTCTCCACAAGTTACAAAGTTACTATTTTTCCCAAAAGAACAAAATTTTTCCCCGAAAAATTGACTCTATTTACTGCGAAATCGGGCATGGCGGGGGGCATCCCCCCCTGTGAGCAACAAAATGCATGAAAATGTGTCACACACACTAACAACCTTTCAAGAAAAACACTATCTTTGCAAAAGTGAAAACCCAAAAACTCATATTGCTCTCTTTATTGCTCTTGCTTCCGCTTTGTGGACTTTCCGCAAAACGCGCTTTGGTGGTGGGGATTTCTAAATATCCGCAAGACAAAGGCGAACTATCATGGCCAATAATTCACGGAGCAAATGATGTGACAATCATCAAACCCATTTTGGAGAAACAGGGATTTGCCGTGACCGCACTCATCAATCAAAAAGCAACTGCCACCAATATCCGCAAAGCGCTTGCCACGCTTGTGAAGAAGGCTCAAAAAAGCGATATCATCTATTTCCATTTTTCGGGCCACGGACAGCCTGTAGAAGATGTGTCGGGCGATGAAGCCGACGGTTGGGACGAGGCGATTATCCCTTACGATGCCCTGAAAAGGTTCAAGAAGGGCGTATACACTGGAAAAAAACATATTCTTGACGATGAAATTGGCGTATATGTCAACGCCCTCCGAAGAAAAATCGGTCCGAAGGGCATGGTGTATGTCGTGCTCGACGCTTGCCACATGGGAAGCGCATCGCGCGCCGATGACGCCGACGACGAGGCTGTGTTTTGCCGAGGAACAAACGTTGGGTTTTCCAAAACCTCAAAGCCCTTTGTCCCCAAAATCGACTCCCGTTCCAACATGCGCCTCACCAAAAAAGCGAATTGGGGCAACGCCTGCTTCCTTGAAGCGTGCCGCGCTTACCAATCCAACTATGAAGCAAAATTCAACGGCACATACTATGGGCCGCTCACATACTACGTTTGCCGTGTTTTGAGCAAGCACTCTTTGTCGAACGGCAACACTTGGGTGGAATTGGTCAGGAGGCTGATGAATGCCGACAGACGGCTCTCCCGACAAAATATGGTGGTGGAAAAAAGTTATTGAATGAAATGACGAAAATTGCCGACAAACAGATTAATGATTTCGCAAAAAAGCAGTGGGAAAAGTCGCTCGCTTTTCTGCAAGGCCATTTCAACCTTCGCCGAACGACTTGTGAAGACATTTTTCAAGAATCGTTCATTGTGCTCTACGAGAACATCAAAAGCGGAAAACTCGACAACCTCACCTCGTCGTTGTCGTCATATTTTTTGGCCATCTGCAAGCACAAGGCACTTGAAGCGATAAGAGCGACGGACAAAAATGTGACCATCGACGACGAACTGTCGCTATCGCTTATGGACGGTGGCTTTGATGAGGAAAAAATCAATTCAATCCTCGCCCTTGATGCCGACGACACCGAGTTGAACCTGAAAAAAGGCTTAATCGTGCGCGAAATCGTAAAAAACCTCCCTTCGCCATGCAACGAACTGCTTTGGGGATATTATCGCGACAACCTGAAAATGGTAACGCTCGCCAAAATGTATAACTACAAAAGCGAGGGCGCAGTGAAAGTGACAAAGCATCGCTGTTTGGAAAAATTCCGAAACAGGTTTTCTCAAATTGTAAAATCCATATTTTAGCAACTATGGTTGATGAAGATAAAAATATAAGTATCGACGACCGCATAGCGCGGTACCTTCGTGGAGAAATGCCGCAAGACGAAGCAAACGAGTTTCTTCACGACCTGAAAAATCGGGAAGACATGAAGGACGTGCTCGAACAAGCATTGGCAACGGCTTACCTCGCAAAGGCTGTTAAAGAAGTGGGCGAGCAACAAGACGCTGGCATTATCGCCGCACTTAAAGGCATCGACACCGAAGCGGCTACAGAAGTTGCAAACAACGCCTCCGAAAAGAGGAAACACAGAGTGGATAGGTTTGCGGCATGCCTCAGTTTTGGCACCGAAGCGGCTACAGTGGCGTGCCCCAGTATTGACACCGAAGCGGCTACAGAAGTTGCAAACAACGCTTCCGAAAAGAGGAAACACAGAATAGTTAAGTTTGCATACGCATTGGCAGCGGCGGCAAGCATCGCAATTATTGCTACGGTGGGATATAACCAATACGAGCGCCACCAAGTTATCGCATTAGGCAAAGAATACGCGCTGACGCTCTCCCCCTTTGCTGAAGAATATCATAGAGGTGACACCTCTACCGCAGACGAGGAAATCAACGCATTAACCGCAAATGTGAGAAATCAAGAAAATCTTGAACAGACGATTGACAGGCTCTCAAGGCTCTGGGCACTCTCCAAAAGCGACACCTACAACGATTACACCGACTTCGCACCCGAAATCGGTTGGACGCTCGCCATTGCCCACCTCGAGAACAACGACAAAAACGCCGCCATTTCTGTCTTAACCCAGATAACGGCACTCTACCCCGAAACAGCCATCTGCCACAAGGCAAATGAACTACTTAAAAAACTATAAACTGCCCAAACAACTCATTAATCACTCAATAATTAACAATCAAATAATTAACAATCAAATGAAACAGTTTTTAGTATTCATTGCAATCTTGCTATACTGCAACCTATATGCCCAAGACTTCAATGTTTATGACTATATTCAAAAAGGTACGGATGCTCTCCTAAAAGATCAATACGAAGAGGCCATCAACTATCTGACTCCTTGCGAAAAATATCTCTCTCAATTTCCAGATAGCACTTGCAAATCACATGAAGCCACTCTTCTGACTTTTATAGCAGGAGCATATCACTCCCTCGGAATGTATCAAAAAGCTCTTGATTGTGAAATAAAGTCCTCTACCATCACAAAAACTTTATACGGAGAAAACCATCCTGAATATGCGAAAACTTTAAGCGATATTGCTGAGTATTATTCCAATTTGGGAGACTACAACATGGCCGTGGAATACGGAACAACCGCGACAAAAATCCTCAAACAAACATTAGGAGAAAACCATCCTGACTATGCACAATCACTGAATAATTTAGCAAGCCATTACGTCGGTTTGGGAGATTACCGCAAAGCCATTGGGCTCGGAATACAGGCTATGGAAATCCGAAAGAAAACACTCGGAGAAAACCACCCTGACTACGCACAGTCACTAAATAATTTAGCAAACCATTATCTCTCTTTGGGAGATGAAAGGGTCTTCAGCTTGTTCTTCTTGGCGAACTCGCAGACGATACGGGCGGGAGCGATGGGGTCGCCGGTGGTGGAAGCCATGGCGGTAGTA
>SFPR01000096.1 GCA_004551865.1 Bacteroidales bacterium | reverse complement strand
ACATGCCGTTAGGCTATACAAAGGCTCTTCATCCATCTGAAATAATGGGAGATTATGGCTTTGAAAAGCAGCCTATTTACACTAAATATAATGGTTTGACTGAAGAATTATTGATAGAATTAGCAGGAGAAGAACAATTTGTTAGGCGAGATGAGAAAGGTAAAATTTGTAAGATATTCTTGTATAACGACAAAACAAATCCTGTTGATCAATCAAATAATCAGAGCGAACAGTGGAGAGTGTATTGGAGAAAATTAGAAAGACTTTCAAGATTAAAAGTGAGAAAAAACAAATAGATCAAATAAAAAATTATAGAAATATGGCAGCAAAATCAATGATAAGAATGAGAATGTCCGCTCACGATGCACACTATGGCGGAAACCTTGTCGATGGAGCAAGAATGTTAAACCTTTTCGGAGACGTTGCAACCGAACTTTTGATAATTCAAGACGGAGACGAAGGATTGTTCTGTGCATACGACAATGTAGAGTTTCTTGCACCTGTTTATGCAGGAGACTATATTGAGGCAGTGGGAGAAATAACTCATGTGGGCAACACCTCTCGCAAAATGGTCTTTGAAGCAAGAAAAGTCATTGCTCCGAGAACCGACATATCAGACTCGGCAGCTGACGTATTGGCAGAGCCGATTGTGGTTTGCCGTGCAAGCGGTACTTGTGTTGTTCCCAAGAAATGTCAGAGAAATAACAAATAACACTGCACCGAAATGGAAAAATTGATAATCACAGCGGCAATTTGCGGAGCCGAAGTAACAAAAGAACAAAACCCTGCAGTACCTTACACTGTGGAAGAGATTGTTCGCGAAGCCAAATCTGCCGTTGATGCAGGTGCGGCAATAGTTCACCTTCATGTAAGAGAAGATGACGGAACTCCTACCCAAAGTCATGTAAGATTTCAGGAGTGTGAAGAAGCTATTTACAAAGTTTGTCCCGATGTAATCCTTATTCCTTCGACCGGAGGAGCAGTGGGAATGTCGCCCGAGGAACGTTTGGACTCGACAAACACCACCCCTATTCCCGAAATGGCAACCTTGGATTGCGGAACTTGCAACTTCGGAGATGAGATTTTTGACAATACCATGCCGACAATGAGAGCTTTCGGCAAGAGAATGATAGAAAAAGGCATCAAACCCGAATATGAGTGCTTTGAAATGGGACACCTTGACACCATATTGACAATGGCACGCAAGGGCGAGGTACCCGGCGACCCTATGCAGTTCAATTTCGTTTTGGGAGTGCCGGGCTGTACTCCTGCAACGGTGAGCAACCTTGCATGGATGGTAAATCAAATCCCTGCAGGCTCAACTTGGACCGTTACCGGCGTGGGTCGTTCAGCTTTTCCAATGGCTGCTGCAGCCATAGCAATGGGAGGCAACGTCAGAGTGGGATTTGAGGACAACATCTACCTTTCCAAGGGCGTAAAGGCATCATCTAACGGCGAATTGGTTGCCAAGGTGGTCAGAATTGCCAAGGAATTGGGAAGAGAAATCGCCACAAGCGACGAGGCAAGAGCAATCTTAGGATTGAAAAAGTAAACACTTTTCATTTTTTTAATTAAACATCACTTTTATCGACGGCGTTTTGCGGGAGCTAAACGCCGTTTTTTCGTTCCCAAACGCCCAAAACAACGTCCAAAACCTCAAAGCAGAACAAAAAATCATCGTTTCAACACATAGAAAATCAGCTGTTTATCATAAAAAGATACTTTCTTTGTTGATTTTTTCATCTAAGAGTGTTTACTTTTTTGAGGTTTTTGCTGTCTGTACTATAGAAGAAGCAGCAAAAAAAGACGAAACACAATCGTCAAGCCGCCTTATCAAAAGAAAGCAATTCATGGTTTAACCCCAAAAAAGAAAACATTATGAAAAGATTAAGTTTGTATTTTGTGAGCATTCTGCTGATTGCAGTTTGTGGGAAGGTTTCGGCACAGGAGTACTTGCTGAACAACACCAACCACAACAAGACCAAGAACACTTGCAGCGGTTATTTGTATGACAATTCAAAGAACGGCAATTACGAAGCAAGCCAAGACCGTTGGGTAACGATATGTCCCTCCGGCACAACCGGCAATTCGAGTCGTATCTCGCTGACCTTTGAAGAGTTTGACATCGTTCAATCTCACTTTTTTCAAATGGCATCATTTTAAGATGGTCAAGCCTAAATCCATCCCAGTATAGATTAGATGTTGTGATGTACTCCATAAGTGTGCCTGCGGAATTGCCCTTATTGAGTTGTTTCCCATTATTGTGAGCGAACAAATAACCTATTCTTGTCCAAACCCAATTGTTTGGTATTTCAAATGGTACTTCTTCTGTTATCTCTATGGTTTCTTTCCCTATCTGCTCATAATACTTGTTACGATGGATTGATACCGCTCAACAATCCTTACTTGTTCTGAATAAGGAGGCAAAGGGAAAAGCATATCTGCAAGGTCATCTTTATTGAATCCTGCCTGAGCACTTCTGGAATGGTCTAAAATCGTACTTTGGTAAATGTTGGAACAGTAGTAAAGGAAGATATACTCTTTGTGGATTAGTTCACTTTTATACAATGGTATTACTTTTGCCATAGCCACATTGTATGCTCCTTCTTCTGCCCAAAAGACTTTACCAAGTGAGCCCCCATATCGAGCCAAAAGTATATCTCCCTTCCTTGTTGTTTTGCTTATTTCATTTATTGGAACATATACAGGTACAGGATTTGAACCATAATCCCGTATCTGATACAATCTTATATAGCCTTCCCTGTAATGGTCTATAAAATGAGACTTGGGAGGTTGTGAACCTCCTGACACTTCAAAAAGTTGATTGTGTCTTACCCAACACCATGAAGTGGGTAAGTCGAATGGTACATTATCATCAATACAGGCTATTTCAGAACCAGTCTTCTCATAATACTTGTTATCGTCACCACGGAAGATAGTGCTGTCGATAACATCCTTCTTCTTTAACTTACCTTCTTTGACAAGCCTTTGCTTCTCATCTCTTATACGTTGAAGAAGAATGGAAGCAGGTTCATCACTCGGGTCTTGGGGAACAAGTTTGCCTTGTATTGCTTCTTGAAGCAGACTCTTACGCAAATTAGCATAGAGCTCTTTGTTTAGAACGTTCAATCTGCATTGGCTTGCTCCATAACGCATAATTGTCGGTAACACCTCTTCTACCTTTTCTAAAATTCTGATTTGCTCTTTATATGGTGGGACAAGTACCATGATAGAATTCATCTTTTCTTGGTTCATTTTAGGTTGGGCTGTTCCTGTTACATATTCGACTAATGAAATAGAATTTATATAAAGACAAATGTATCGCATAAAA
>SFPR01000095.1 GCA_004551865.1 Bacteroidales bacterium | reverse complement strand
TTCGACGGTGATGAGGCCGGCATCAAGGCGGCAATTAAGGGCGTGGACATGTTGCTCAAGCAAGACCTGAATATCAAAGTTTTGGTACTGCCCTCACCCGAAGACCCCGACAGTTTCGCACAAAACCATAGCGCATCAGAAATCACTGATTACATCAATCAAAACGAACAAGACTTCATTGATTTCAAAACCGATGTGCTTCTGAAAGACTGCGAGCGCGACCCGATAGCAAGAGCCAAGGCAATAGAATCGGTGTTACGCTCTGTGGCAAACATTCCAAACCAAATCACTCGCAATGTTTACGCCCAAGTGTGTGTAAACAAGTTCCACCTTTCAGAAAGTGTGATTGTCAACCAAATAGAAAGATACAGGGCGCAAATCAAAGACGAAGATTGGAAAAACGAAGAAAGAGAACGTAAACAACGCGAACTTGATGCAAAAAGAAAGGCTGAAGCTGCTACAACTGCTGTGGAAGTTTCTGGGCAAGGTGATCCACTTCCACCGCCTCCCTTCGATGTAAATATACCTCCAGCAAGTTATCCACAAGAGGTTCCTGCTACGCAACCACCTGTGCCTCAACCTGCACCATCATTTCAGCAACAACCATCCGCGCACGAAAGCGCTTTGCAGAAATGCGAATATGAGGTGATACAATATATGGTAAAATATGGATGCTCATTCATTTTTGAATATGAGCAACTCACGGTTATTGAATGGCTCACAAAAGAGATCACCGACGACAACCACCGCTTCACCATTCCACTGTATCAAAAGCTATACAAACTTTGTCAAGAACTGTTCAGCGATTTCACCGTGGCTTTCAGCAACTTCATGCAATCGGTAGAGGAGAAAAAGCACCAATTATACACGCAGGAGATTGAGCAATTTCGCTCGTCATTTGAGGGTAATGTGGCAGAGATTGAAAGGAAAGAGGAAGAGGCTAAACAATCCGTTGATGCTCAATTTGAAAATGAGATTTCGGAATATCGTCAGGATTTCATTTTCAAGCATTTGAGTTCACACCCCGACGACGATGTTCGCGAGATTGTGAATGAGATTTGCCTGCCAAAGCACAGCCTCAGCAAAATCCACGCAGAGATGTTCTCTCAGCACATGGATTCGCAAAGGCTGTTGGCATTGGTTTCTGCATCACTCTTCAACTGGAAGCTAACCATCATTGAAATAAAGATTTCACAATTGGAAACCGAGCTGAAATCAGCAACAATCGATCGACAATTTGAGATTCTCAAAAAGATACAAGAATTAACAACATACAGAAAAGAGCTGGCAAAATTAACAGGCGAGCGCGTTGTCAATCCTAAAAATTTGAATTAATAGAAAGCTATCAATATTTTTCTTATCTTTGCATAATATTGACTTACAAACTATAATTACTGATAAAATGAAAAGGTTACGTTATGTACTCACTTTTATGTGCATTCTTTTGTGCGCATCGCTATCAGCAAAAGTAAAATTGAATCTCCCAACAAAGGTGCTGGGAGGTGAATCTTATTATTTATATAAAGTAAAAGGTAAAGAAACTCTTAACGGCATTTCGCACAAACTCGGAATCCCTGTTGAAGACATTATTCTTTACAACCCTTCTGCGGCGCAAGGCGTAACTAAAAAGCAGTTGCTGTTTTTCCCTGTTGCTGATTTCACCGACAACAAGAAAGGCACAGTCACAGTCGCTAAGCAGAAAGTGGTGCATCAAGTGAAAAAAGGACAAAGTCTTTACGGCATTGCCCGAATTTATAACGTGACGGTTGACGACCTCGTGGCTGCCAACCCAAACTGCTATAACAACCTCAAAGAAGGCGACGACATCATCATCCCTGTAAACCAACAAGGAAGCGCCACAACAGCAACTACCACAGCGGGCACTCGTACCACAGGCAATGCAGTTTTCCACACTATCCAAAAGGGAGAATCAATGTATAGCGTGGCTAAGCAGTACAACACAACTATTGAAAACCTGCTTGCCATCAACCCCGGTATTTATCCAAACAACTTTATCGAGGGTGATGTAATCAAGATTATCCCCAACACATCCACCAACATCACTATCCAAAAAGATGTGAAGCAGATGATGAGTTATGTGGCAGCGAAGAACGACACTTACGAATCAATCGCTAAGGCGAACAACGTAAGCGTTGAAGAACTGAAAGCCGCTAACCCAGACATGAAGAAAGTGAAAAAAGGCAAGACTGTGTATATTCCAAAAGAATGTATCACTACCAGAACTGTGAATAGCACCGATGCAACAGAGAAGCAACTGGAGCGAACCTATGCCAACCAACTCGGCGACATTTTCCAAAAAGCATATAAGGCTAAAGTTGACGGAGTAATCAACATCGCCATCATTCTGCCATTCCAACTTCAAAAGCAAAACCCACCACGCCAAGCCTTCCTTTACACCGATTTCTACAACGGATTCTTATTGGCAGTGGACTCAATCGGCAAAAACGCAAACAAGAAAGTAAATATCAACGTTTACGACACTCAGAACAATTTGAATGTCACCGACAGCATTCTTGCATTAGACGTAATGAAAAAAATGGACGTGATTATCGCTCCATCTGAACCTAAGCAACTTGAAAGATGCAACGAATTTGGCAAGAAAAACAATGTGTGCATCATCAACTGCTTCTCTTCAAAGAACGAGGACTATGCGTCGAACCCAATGATTATCCAGCTGAATATGCCAGCATCGTTTTTGGCATCGACTGTGAACGAAATGATTTCAACCAAATTCAAAGACTACGAGGTGGTGTTCTTGAGAGACACCAGCGGTGAAGATGCTGAAATCATTTCAGATGTAAAGCAGCATCTTAAATCGCACAAAATCAAGTCGCACACTATCGACGTTAGCAATCCATTGGATTTTGAAACCGTTTCATCATTCATGGATCCAGGCACAAACTATTTGTTTATCCCTACATCTTCAACAAAGCAGTTCTTCACCAAAATCTCCGATGCTCTTGTTGAGGCAAAGGAAAAACGCTTTGACTGTGAAATCTGTTTGCTCGGACACCCTGAATACCTTGCTTCAAAGGGTATGAAAGCCTCTTTACAAAAAATTGACAGCTATGTGTATTCACGATTCTTCATTGCAAACGATAAAAGAGGTGCCGACATCAAGAATAAGTTTAAGGCAGCCTACGGTGAATACATGATTCCCACTACTCCATCACTGGGCATACTTGGCTTCGACCTTGGCTCATATATCATCTCCACATTAGCAAACGAGGGCTCATTTGCCACCTCACAGAAATACTTCGACGGCGTGCAGATGGACATTGAATTGCAACGCAGCAGCAACTGGAGTGGATATATCAACAAATGCGTTGAACTCGTACATTTTAA
>SFPR01000094.1 GCA_004551865.1 Bacteroidales bacterium | reverse complement strand
TGCGGATGCTTACATACAGGGCAGATTTCGGGAGCCGTAGTACCAACAACGATATGTCCGCAATTACGGCATTCCCAAACCGTTACGCCGGACTTTTCAAATACTGCTTTGGTTTCAACATTTTTAAGAAGTGCACGGTATCTTTCCTCATGTGATTTCTCAATAGCGGCAACACCGCGGAATTGAGCAGCCAAATCGTGAAAGCCTTCTTCATCTGCTTCTCTTGCCATACGATCATACATATCAGTCCACTCAGCGTTTTCGCCTTCCGCTGCATGGAGCAGGTTTTCGGCAGTGTCGCCAAGCTCGCCGAGAGCCTTAAACCACAGTTTCGCATGTTCCTTTTCATTTTCGGCAGTCTGCAAGAAAAGTGCTGCAATTTGCTCGAAGCCTGCCTTCTTTGCAACAGAAGCAAAGTATGTATACTTGTTTCTTGCCTGAGATTCGCCTGCAAATGCTTCCCAAAGGTTCTTTTCGGTCTTGGTACCGGCATAGGGATTCTTGGATTCTTCCTCAAGCTTTACGAATTTTTCTTTCGGCTGTTTGCAGACAGGACAGGTTTCGGGAGGAGTATCTCCCTCGTGAATATAACCGCATACGGTGCATTTCCATTTTGCCATTTTCGTTACCTCTTTCTTTTCTATATTTTCATTGAAATTTATGTTATGAAGCAATGCTTCCACCACATCCGCCGGAATATCGGGATAGGATTTTATCTGCTCTAAAAATTCTTTTGTGTTGGCGCTTTGTGGAAGCATAAAGCCTGCTTCCCGGCAAAGGTCTTCTGCCATAAGTCGAGACGATTTTGCTACCGCCTCCGAAAGTGTATCGGGCAGCTGGGAAGCTATGTTTTCAGCCTGCGCTTTGCTTTGAACGAGAGCACGCAGCGCCTCGACTACTTTATCCGTTTTAGGCTGTTGCGGGGGCAATTCCTTCGGCATCATTGAAATAGCACCTGAAGGACATGCCTCGGCACATACGCCGCAGCCGATACACTTATTTGGATCAATGATGCTGTCTTCTGTATCCGTAGCGCCGGTAGGGCAAACATAAAGGCAAAGACAGTCTTTTGTGCAAAGCCTTAAATTTCGTACTGCATATTTATCTGCCATTATCTTGCACCTCCTTCTATTTTTTCAAACTTCCACGCAGGGACTTTGCATACCGGACAAAGCGCAGGCGGTGCATCGCCAACGAATACAAATCCGCAGACTGTGCAGACATACACACCTGTGTTTTCAAGCATCTTGTTACCCTCAACCTCATATCGGGTGAGAAGTGACTGCAACATTCTCGTTACCTTTTCTGCCCACACCTGACAGCGAAGTCCGCCACGGTCGTGCTGCTCTTCCGCAGCTGATTTTCCGTAAGGAAATCCTACCGAAATATCATGATTAATCAATTCAAGCAGTGTCTCTGTGCCGGCATTGCTGACAGGCTCTGCTTTTTGATGGAAGAATTCTGCGAGTTTTCTAAAGTTCTCGGATTCTTCGGGCATATACTGCTTTTCGCACCCTCTTGCAAGATTGGAGCAAATGATGCTCATCTCCATTGGGGATAATTCTTTTTCTGTATGCGGCTTTTCAAGGATTTCTTCTGCTTTAGCAGTTTCCTCTTTCAGCACAAAAGCATCCTTACCTGCACCGCAAAGCGGACACTTGAAATCATCGGGCAATTCGCCTTCGGTTTCATGGATATATCCGCAGACTGTACATATATATTGCTTCATATTTCCGCCTCCTTTAATTGAATAATAGCATATTTCAGATTGCAATTCTGTGATGTTATCACGTTTTTCAATGATTCCCGCAATGTCCGTGACCGCAGCCGTGGTCGCCGCAGATATGGGTTTCCCCGCCGTGTTCATGATCGTGGTGTTCACAATGCACATCGGGATTGAAAGCAAGATTGCCGGCAACAAAAGCATTTACCGCTTCATCGGCATTACCGCTGACACCGCCGTAGAGCTTTATTCCGTTTTCTGCCAGCGCCATTTGTGCACCGCCGCCAATACCGCCGCAAATAAGTACATCTGCTTTTACAGCGGAGAGTACGCCGGCCAATGCACCGTGGCCGGAGCCGTTGGTATCTATAAGCTCTGTTTTAATGACCTTGCCGTCTTCAATATCGTACAATTTGAATTGCTCGGTGTGACCGAAATGCTGAAAGATGTTTCCGTTTTTGTAAGTTACTGCGATTCTCATAATATTTGCTCCTTTTTCTGTTTTGAATTCTTTTTGAATTTGCCGTTTGATGCAGTCTTTTTTATAGCAAAAGTCTGTACTGCCGCTACAAAGCTGAAACTCGCCGCCCTCAATTTTCAGTGCGAAGCCAAGCACAAGTGCGTCTGCTATCTTTTTCCTTGCGGTTTCATAGATTTTCTGTGCGGTTGTTCTGCCTACGCCGAGTTGTGCCCCGCATTCTTCTTGGCTTAAGTTTTCTTTGTCAATCAGCCGTATGGTTTCAAGCTCATCAACTGTCAAAACAATTGCTTCCCCGCTCACTGCTCCCGTTGGAGAAAATTCAAGAACTTCAGGGAAATAACACACTCGGCGACACTTCGTCGGTCTAGGCATTTTATCACCTCGCCATATATTATAGCACCGTTTCGGGCATATGTCAATAATATTATTGACATATGCCCGAAATTATGCTATACTAAAAATACTGAAAAAGGAGACACGGCTTATGAATTACTTAACATACTTACCTGTATTTGATAAACTGACGAAATCACAGCAAGACACGCTTACAAGCTCATCTTTTGTTCGTAAATTCGGCAAGGGTGAACTCTTGCATAATGGTTCGCAGAATTGTACGGGGCTGCTCCTTGTGCTCTCCGGTCAAATTCGTGCTTTTACTATATCTGATAATGGCAGAGAGATTACGATGTACCGCCTTTTTGAGCGAGATATTTGCCTTTTCTCTGCGTCTTGTATTATGAACAGTATTCAGTTTGATATTACCGTTACCGCAGAAAAGGAAACTGAGGTTTTAGTCATCCCGTCAGAAGTTTACAAAAGCATTATGGATGTTTCCGCACCGCTTGCCAATTACACAAACGAAGTTATGGCAAGTCGATTTTCAGATGTAATGTGGCTGATAGACCAGGTGATGTGGAAAAGCTTTGATAAAAGACTTGCTGATTTTCTTTTGAATGAGGCAAACATCGAAGGCACTAACATTCTTAAAATCACCCACGAAACAATCGGCAATCACTTGGGCAATCCCCGTGAAGTGGTAACACGAATGCTAAAGTATTTTGTGAACGAAGGGTTTATATCACTCTCCCGCGGAACGATTGAAATTATAGACAAAGACGGACTTGAAAAGATTATAGTTTGATAAAACAAAGCGTTGAGTTTCTCAAAAATGAGTTCTCAACGCCTTTTCTTTTTCTGCTCTTTTAATC
>SFPR01000042.1 GCA_004551865.1 Bacteroidales bacterium | reverse complement strand
ACACCGTTCTGAAAGTGCAAGGCTTAAAGGAGCAAACCAAGGTAGCTTTGTTCGATGTAAGAGGTCGCAAGCTAAGAGAGTTTGACCTTTCGGCAGGCAAAGAGAGCGTAAGGCTCGACCTTAGAGACCTTCCGAGCGGAGTTTATACTCTCATGATTGGAAACACCACAAAGAAACTAATCGTCGAGTAAGGCGATAAATTGACTAAACATTTTTAGTTGAGAGTTGCAAAGCATACTGCCTTGCAACTCTTTTTGTTTGAAATAGTCTCTTTTTACGCTTTTGCCCCTCAGGGGGCGTGGGTGACAGTGCATTTTGCAATTCTTTCATGACGATGTAATGGCGTTATTTGCAATTACGTTCTCGGGCGGTAATGTCATTGTTTTATTTCGCTTTGCCCTCGGGCTGAAAGCCCAAAAGCAATCAGCTCGGGGTAGAGCGGTCAGCGACGCCCCTAGGTACTAATATCATAGAATAGCCGCACTGCAAGGGCAAAAGCGTTACTTCTCTACTGCTGCGGAATGCGATTTTTCTAAACTATCGAATAAAATTTGCACGATTAAGGTGAAAATTCATATCTTTGCAAGTTGAAGACCGACATATAAAAGCGTTTTTGCTTATACATTAGTTTCATGGAACCTGGATAGTTCTTAAAGTTATTCTAAGTAAAGCAGTAAACGCTCACGATTGCTATCGTGGGCTTTGCTTATTTGAATAACTTAGGTAGTCCAGGACCTCATGAAACGAATAAGGAAATAAAGTCCCACGACTTTTTTATGTCTGCACATCAAGAAAAAATCAAAAGAAATACAATCGTCTTGGGGACTTGGGCGGATATAAAAAAACAGAAAAATGAAAATTCAAAACTTTGGCAAGCCACTGAGCCGATTGATAATCATGGTGGCAATATGTATGCTCTCGCTTCATGCAATGGCATACGATTTTTCCTATACCTATCAAGGAAAAACACTTTACTACAACATTACATCGGATAATACCGTCGAGGTAACGTTTTATTCATCGGATAACTTTTTTCACAACAATAATTATGTGAGCGGCGATGTTGTCATTCCAAGTTCTGTTACTAACAATGGCACAACTTATAGCGTTACTTCGATTGGTTATTATGCGTTTTCAGGTTGCAGCAGTTTGACTTCTGTTACTATTTCTAATAGCGTTACTTCTATTGGTGAGTGGGCGTTTTCAGGTTGCAGCAGTTTGACTTCTGTTACTATCCCTAATAGCGTTACTTCGATTGGTGATGAGGCGTTTCGTAGTTGCAGCAGTTTGACTTCTGTTACAATTGGTAATAGCGTTACTTCGATTGGTGAGGGTGCGTTTTCAGGTTGCAGCAGTTTGACTTCTATTACTATCCCTAATAGCGTTACTTCGATTGATGATGAGGCGTTTCGTAGTTGCAGCAGTTTGACTTCTGTTACAATTGGTAATAGCGTTACTTCGATTGGTTATTGGGCGTTTTATGGTTGCAGCAGTTTGACTTCTGTTACAATTCCTAATAGCGTTACTGCGATTGGTAATGGGGCGTTTTCTTGGTGCAGCAGTTTGACTTCTGTTACAATTCCTAATAGCGTTACTGCGATTGGTAATAGTGTGTTTTATTATTGCAGCGGATTGACTTCTGTTACAATTCCTAATAGCGTTACTTCGATTGGTGATTATGCGTTTGTTTGGTGCAGCGGATTGACTTCTGTTACACTCCCTAATAGTGTTACTTCTATTGGTAATTATGCGTTTGATGGTTGCAGCGGATTGACTTCTGTTACTATTCCTAATGGCGTTACTTCGATTGGTTATGAGGCGTTTTATAATTGCAGCGGATTGACTTCTGTTACAATTCCTAATAGCGTTACTTTGATTGGTGAGTGGGCGTTTGCTGGTTGTAGCAGCTTAACCACGCTTAACTTCAATGCAATAAATTGTAACGATTTTGCTTCAGGAAATAGGTATCAATTTTATTCTTGTCCACTTACCTCCATTAACATAGGAGATAGTGTACAAAGAATACCTGCATACTTTGCTCAAAATCAGAGTGGTTTGATTTCGATTGCCATTCCCGATAATGTTACAGAGATTGGAAGTAGAGCTTTCCAAGGCTGTAGTGGTTTGATTGCTGTTACAATAGGCAACGGAGTAAACAATATTTATAGCAGTTCTTTCAGAGGTTGTACAAATTTGACTTATCTTACTATTGGAAGCAGTGTTGAAAACATTGGAGATAGTGCATTTATTGATTGCAATATATTAACATCTATCACCTCAAAGGCGACCACTCCTCCCGAGATTGCAAGCAGCAATGTTTTCCCTTATCCTAATGAGTGTAGTGTAACAGTACCTTGCGGCAGCTTGGGAGCTTATGCCGACCAAATGAACCATTGGTACTTGCTGTTCAATCCTCGCATTGAGGAAGATATGGTCTTTACTTTCTCGGTGTCGGCAAACGATGATGCTTTCGGCATTGTTTCCAATGAGGCTCTGTCTTGTTCTGTAAGGAAGATAACAGCAACACCTTTTGATGGGTATGAGTTTGTGAGCTGGAATGACGGCAATACTTCAAATCCTCGAACGATAAATATTACAAATGATACTTCATTTGTGGCTGTCTTTGCAGCAAGTGGCTCTTCTACCTTGCAGGAGGTTGAAAGCACAAGGGAGTTTGTTGTTTATCCTAATCCTATAAGAGGCTTTGCAACCGTAGAATTTGAGGCTTTGCAAGAGCATAGCTTACTCAGAATTGCAGACCTTGGAGGAAGAGTTATCAAAACATTTGACCTTTCGGCAGGTACAGAGAGCGTAAGGCTCGACCTTAGAGACCTTCCGAGCGGAGTTTATACTCTTATGATTGGAAACACCACAAAGAAACTAATCGTCGAATAGGACGATAAACTGATTAAACATTGTTTGATTGAAAGAGTTGCAAGGCAGTATGCCTTGCAACTCTTTCTGTTTGTCATCTGTTCGGAGAAAGGTTGTTATTGTTTTATATTCCGCAACACTGATTAAGTTTCCGCAAGTAAATCATTTAACATTTAGAGGTCTCTTAAGCCGAAATGCCGGCGATTTTTTGAGGTCGGTCAGTGTCGGGGTCGATTTTTGCGAGTATTTGATCGTTTAGCAATCATTTGAGTTTCAAGTGTTTGTAAAAGAAGTGCCGATTTGGGTATAATAAGTCTTGATTTGAGCAAAATAAGATGGCGTCTTTTTGAAAAAAGACGAAGACTTAAGCTCACTAATCCTTCGTCTTTTGTGTGCTAATCCTTCGTCTTTTTGAAAAAAGACTTCGTATTAGTGAGCAAAAAACCTTATGTTGTTGAAACAAGAGTAAACATAGCTCCGAAAAACCCTCATTTTGCTCTCAAAACAGGTGAAAAATTTCCTCAAAATTTTCGCTTAAAATCCTTGATTTTTATCGTTGAAAAATACAGATAGAAATGTTTATGTATCAAAATCAATACTTGCTTTACACTTTGCAGAATATATCCTTATTTTTGGGCGGAATGTTCGACAGAACCTATAATTTGTGTATTCCAAATATGTCGGTGCTGCTTCAAAACCTTTAATGCTGTTCGGAAATGCAATAAAATACACTCTTTTTGTGTTTATAACTTGCCGTAGGTTACGGCATGGAATTGTTGATTGCAAGAAAGGAAAATATGATTAAGCGGATAATTTGTCTGATGGTTTGTCTTGTGAGTGTATTATCTCTTGATGCTCAAGTGGTCAGCCGTCCCGACAGCTCGGTTTTGGCTCACGGAAATTGGTATTCGATAACCATTCCCTCCACAGGTTTGTATAAACTAACCTATTCGGATTTTGTTGCTTTGGGTGTTGAAGAAAGTGAAATAAATTTCGACAATCTCTCCATATTTGGCAAAGGTGGGGAAGCAATATCGGACACCAATGCAGAATATGAGTATTCGGACCTGAGAGAGAACGCAATTTATGTCAATAATCAAAGTGGAGGATATGTGCTTTTCTTTGCGGAAGGAACGCTTTGCAAGACTTTTGACAAGCAAACCCAAAAGTACAGCTTCAAAATGCACCCTTATTCGGACGCTTCAACCTATTTTATCACTTTTGATGCACAGATAGGAGAGAAGAAACGTATCTCTGCCAGAGAAGAGCTGAGTTTGGAGGCAGTAGAAAGTCTTTCGTCTGTCAGAGAGGTCTTTTTGCACAAGCGAGAGCTTGTCAATTTTCTTTCAAGCGGCAGAAATTGGGCAGGAGAAGCAATGAGCGTGATGTCAAACGAACTATCCATACCCATTGTTCTGCAAAATCTGAAACCAAACACCGACGTCAATTTTGAAATTGGCGTGTTTAACCAAAGTGAAACAGCCTCAGGTTTTGAGTACAGGCTCAACAATTCTCTTCTTGGTAGTGTTACACTTGCCAAAACGCCGACCGATTATGCTGCATCTTACTCTGTGAACAACTTTTCTTTTGCTCCCAACAGCGAAAGCCCGACTTTGAAAATCACTTTCAATGCCCAAGGTACTGCAAGGGGACGTTTGGACTATGTGAAGGCTGATTACGAGAAGAATTTGCGATACAATAATTCTTTGTTGATGTTCAAGCCGACTGCCGATTACGATACCGCTGTCTGTGTTGAGTATGTGATAAGCAACGTTAAGGCTTCAGAAGTCATAGTGTGGGAAATAACACCCTCGGGAGCAAGAAAGATAGAAGACTATTCAAGAGATGGCGAACAGATAAGGCTGAAAGTCGTTTCAAATCCCTTACATACAATCCTCATATCTTCGGGAACGAATTTCCCGACACCCGGGCTTAGAGGCAGAGTGGCAAATCAAAACCTCCACTCATGGCAACCGACCGAATTTGTGATAGTTACAGCACCCGAATTCCTCTCTCAGGCGGAAGAACTTGCCGAACTGCACAGACAATATGACAACATCAGCGTACAGGTTGCCACAACCACACAAGTATATAACGAGTTTTCTTCGGGAACCAAGGATATTTTGGCAATAAGAGAGCTTATGCGAATGCTTTATGACCGATACTCACCCCAAGGCGAAGGACCAAAGAACTTGCTCTTGTTTGGAGACGGCACATTCGACAACAAGAACATATTAAAGTACAACAACAACTTCATTCCTACCTATCAAGCAGAAAATTCTTTGATAAACGCAGGTTCTTCATTTGTAACTGACGATGTTTTGTCTTACCTTTCTCCATACGCAACGGGCAATATAAGAGACACAATGCTCATAGGAGTTGGCAGATTTACCGTAAATACAACGTCGGAAGCCCAAAACATGGTAGATAAGTGCCGTCGCTACATCTCAAAAGAAGACCTCAAACAAGGGCAGTGGGGTGATTGGAGAAATATGGTAACACTTACTGCCGACGATGCAGACACTTGGGGAGAGCGGTACTTTATCGAGAACGCCGAAAACATATACTACGAAATCAAACAAACCAATCCTACCCTCAATGTGGAGAAAATCTATTCTGATGCCTACAAACAATACTCTTCTTCTTCGGGTGCGACCTATCCGGACGCTTCCAAGGCAATCAATCAGAGAATGAAAAAGGGCTGTTTGCTCTTTAACTATGTGGGACACGGCTCAGACGACCACCTTTCGAGCGAACGACTGATAACAATCACCGACATAACAAGTTGGAACAACAAAAACGCTCTTCCAATCGTCATTACCTCGACTTGTGAGTTTACTCGATTTGACCAAGCCGACAAACAATCGGCAGGCGAGTTTGTCCTTTCGAGCGAAAACGGAGGCGGAATAGCCCTCATTTCGGCTTCGAGGAAGATACCTTCGAGAAATGAGATAAATCGAAACCTGCATCGCTATGCCGTAATCAGAGAAGAGGGCAGGGGACTGACCTTTGGTGAAATCTTCATGAGAGCAAAGAATGCAACAAACATGGTTGTGGAAGAGAGAAGTTTCGGTTTGTTTGGCGACCCTGCACTGAGAATTGACCTTCCCCAGAAAAACGTAATCACAACCAAGATAAACGACAAAGCAATCTCCGGCACGGATATTGCAGACACCGTGTCGGCACTTTCGAGCGTAAGTTTGGAAGGAGCAATCACCGACCAAAACGGCAATGTTGTCGAAACCTTTAACGGAAAAGTGCAAATCACACTCTTGGACAAAGCAACAAACTACCGAACCCTCGACAACGAAGGCTTGAATACCGACATAGAGTTTGAACAACAAAAAAACATACTCCACAAAGGAGTGGCAAATGTGGAAAATGGTCGCTTTGCCTATACCTTTACAATGCCTAAGGATATTGCTTACAACTATGGCAAAGGCAAAATCAGCTATTATGCACAATCGGACAGCACAGATGCAGCAGGAAACTTCACTTCCTTTATTGTAGGAGGTATAGACACCACCGTCGAAATAAGAGAAACACGTCCCGAAGTGAGGCTTTATATGAATGATACCAACTTCCGAAGCGGCGGAATAACAGATGAAAATCCCTCGCTTTTTGCCATGGTTTCGGATAGTATCGCAATAAACACCGTAGGTACCGGCTTGGGACACGATATTATGGCAAGGCTTGACAATGCTGCCAACACATTTGTGCTGAACGACTATTTCGAGACCGATTACGAAAATCCGGGAAAAGGAACAATCCGTTTTCCGTTCACAAACTTGGACGAAGGAGAACATACTCTCACTTTGAAAGTCTGGAACATCTTTAACTTCTCTTCCGAGGCGGAAATAAAGTTTGTGGTCTGCTCTTCAAAACGAGGAGAAGAGTTTGTACTAAAAAATTATCCCAACCCGTTCAGCCAATCGACCAACATAGTTTTGGAACACAACCAGTCGGGAACAATAAATAGTGCAACCCTGCAAATATTTAACCAAAATGGTAAACTAATCTTGGAAAAAGACGCAACCGCTTTGATAAATTCGTACACCGTAGGACCAATTGAGTGGAATCCTCTTTCAGACAGTGGCGAGAGATTGGGAGCAGGGATTTATTTTGCAAGAATGTTGCTCACTACATCGTCCGACGAGATTGCAACAAAGACGATTAAAATGGTGGTTTTCTCAAATACCAAATAATAAAATCAAAAAACACAGCGTTTAGTTAGGCATAAAAACGGAAAAATCAATGAAAAAAGCACTTTTCTTACTATTATTGTCGAGTGTTTCGATGCTCGGATTTGCTCAGTTGAACAATCCCAATGCCGATGTGGATTGGTTGAGCGGCAAGGTGGAGAACGGCAATCGTATTATCTCGACAGGTGTTCCCCTTTTGCTGATTGCACCCGATTCGAGAGCAGGAGCAATGGGCGATGTTGGTGCGGCAAGCAAACCCGATGCCAACTCGATACATTGGAATGCGGCAAAGTTGTCCTTTACCGAAAAAAAAGCAGGATTATCTTTCTCTTATACACCTTGGTTGAGGCAGATAGTTTCCGATATAAAGCTGATGTATTTGAGCGGATACTACAAAATTGATGACAGAAGCACAGTGGGAGGTTCGCTTACTTACTTTTCTTTGGGCAGCATAGACTTTTTCAGCGAGGAAGGTATATCTACGGGAACATACAAGCCAAATGAATTTGCCTTTGACCTTGCTTATTCGATGAAACTCTCAAACAACTTGTCGTTGTCCCTCACAGGAAGGTATATACGTTCCGATTTGACTCAGGGACAAAACGTCGGCACAACTCAGACCCACGCAGCAAATGCAGCAGCAGCCGACTTGGGATTGTATTATCAGAATAAGTTGAACATAGACCTGCCTTCGGAATATGCTTTCGGCTTGCAGATTTCAAATCTCGGTACAAAAATTTCGTATTCTGACAACATGGAGAGTTCTTTCTTGCCTGCAAATTTGCGATTGGGCGGAAGATACACCATGGACTTCGACCAGTTTAACAATTTGAGTCTGATGGTAGATTTGAACAAGCTCTTAGTCCCTACGCCTCCTGTATATAATGAGGACGGAAGCATATATGCAGGAATGGACCCTAATGTCGGCATATTGCAAGGAGCAATACAATCGTTCTATGACGCACCCAACGGATTGAAGGAGGAAATGCAGGAAATCTCTCTTTCTGTCGGAGCAGAGTATTGGTACAACAAAGTATTGGCAGTGCGTGCAGGTTATTTCTATGAGGCAAAGAACAAAGGAGCAAGGCAATATTTGACAGTTGGAGCAGGCTTGCGTTACAACGTAATGGGCTTGGATATAAGTTATTTAATATCTACCTCAGCTCTTAGCAACAATCCTTTGAAGAATACTCTCAGAATAGCTTTGACTTTTGACCTTTAACGTAATAATTGATTGATATTAAGTTTTTGAAACGCCGTTTTGACCAACCAAAGCGGCGTTTCGTCTGAATTAAAGCCGTTTTATTTCATCAACTCTGCGTTTTAATTTAAGAAAGTCGGATGTTGGTTTGGTAAGTACAAAATATGAGTTACAGATGAAGTATAAAGTTGGAATAGGTTATGATGTTCATCGCCTCGGTGAGGGTGATGGTTTGGTTTTGGGCGGTATTGTCGTGCCGTCCGGTCTTTGCAGCGTGGGACATTCCGATGCCGATTGTCTCATTCATGCGATTATAGATGCTATGTTGGGGGCTGCAAATCTCAGAGATATAGGTTTTCAATATCCGGACAGCAATCCCGATTACAAAGGTATCGACTCGAAACGTCTTCTTGCCGATGCGTTCAAGAAAATCACCGACAAGGGTTACAAAATCGAGAATATAGATTCGACAATCTGCCTCCAAACGCCTAAAGTTGGCAAATATATAGGGCAGATGCAGCAGTGCTTGGCAGAAATTCTCAATCTCGATACGGAAGATTTGACTATAAAGGCCACAACGACCGAAAAACTCGGATTTGTAGGCAACAGCAGCGGCATCGCTGCCTATGCAGTGTGCTTGTTGTCAAGGGATTAAAGGAGCTTTTGCTTTCTTGTTATTGGGGATCGACATCTGTGATTATCCTCATTTGCTTACCTGAGGGCGAAGCGAGCATTTCTTCGTTCAGACGCATGATTGCTTGTTTTGCTTTGGCGTAAGAGACTGTTCTTTCGAGTTTTAGTATTATGGTTTTGATGAAAAGGTTTCGGATTTTGCTTACCGCAGGGAACTCAGGTCCCAAAATCCTGCCGCCAAATATGCCTCTTATTTTCATGGCGTATGTATCTGCAAATTCGTTCAGCAGATTGATGTCTTTTGATTGCAGGTTTATTTTTACCAAGTGGTAGAATGGGGGATAGCGAAAGAGTTTTCGCTCGACAATCTGGGCGTTGTACATATTCCGATAGTTGTGATTTGCAACTTCTTGGAAGATTTGGTGCAACGGATTGTAGGTTTGAATGATTACTTTGCCGACTTTGTCGCCTCTTCCCGAGCGGCCTGCAACCTGAGTGAGCATATCAAAGCATCTTTCGTAAGCTCTGAAATCGGGATAGAACAACATACTGTCTGCATCGACCACACCGACCAAGCCAACCTTGTCAAAATCCAATCCTTTGCTCACAAGCTGTGTCCCGCACAGTATATTAGTCTTGCCTTTGGCGAAGTCTTCGATGATTTTTGTGTAGGAACTCTTCTGTCTTGTGGTATCGAGGTCCAATCTTGCCACTTTTGCATCGGGAAAGTACTTTTGGGCTTCGGCTTCAATCTTTTCACTTCCGCTCCCCACCATTCTGAGCAAATGGCTGTGGCATTCGGGACACTCGTTTACTATAGGAGATGTATAACCGCAGTAGTGGCAGTTGAGAACTCCCGTATGCTTATGCACTGTCAGCGTTACATCGCAGTTGGGACAGCGTGCAGTCCAACCGCAAACCTCACAGCGAAGATTGGAAGCAAAGCCTCTCAAATTTTTGAAAAGAATTACTTGTCGGTTTTCGGCAAGTGTTCTATTTATTTCCTCAAACAAAGGTTCCGAAAAGACAGAATACATCAAGCCTTGCTGCATATAGTCTTTCAAATTCACAATCTGCACTTGCGGGAGGGGGCTTTGAGTGTAGCGATTGTGTAGTTCAAAGCGGTTGAAACGACCTGTTTCGGTGTTAAAATAGGTTTCTATTGAAGGAGTTGCCGAACCTAAGACGACTTTTGTGCCTTTGGTGTGAGCAAGATAGAGGGCTGCATCTTTGGCATTGTATCTTGGTGCAGGCTCTGTTTGTTTGAATCCTGCATCATGCTCTTCATCTACAATCACCAAGTCCAAATCGGTAAAGGGAAGGAAGATTGCAGAGCGTGAGCCGATGATTATGCGATAGCTTTTGTCTTTTTCGGGATTTTTGACCTTGTTCCATATCTCTGCTCTCTCGTCTTTGGAGAACCTGCTGTGATAAATGCCTATTTTGTTGCCGAAGTATGTTTCCAAACGACCAAGAAGCTGTGCCGATAAGGCAATTTCGGGAAGTAGAAACAAGACTTGTTTGCCTTGTTTGACAACATGGTCAATCAGTTTGATGTAAACTTCTGTTTTTCCGCTGCCTGTAACTCCGAAAAGCAGGCTTATAGGGTTGTCGTTCCACCGACTTATTATTCCCTCAAAGGCTTTCTGTTGTTCGCTGTTGAGAGTTATGTCTTCAACTCTTCTTTCGCTTTTCCCCTCTTGCAGTCTGCTGAAAGCCAAAGGTTCTATTTTTAGCACTCCTTTTCGTATCAGGGTGTTGATGCTGCTTTGTGATACTTTATTTTGCAAGTCTGCTTTTTTTACAAAGCCGTCGGAGTTTTTTTGAGCCACAAAACTCATGAGTGCTTCGAGCTGTAAAGCCGATGCCTTTTTGCTTTCAAGCTCTTTTATCCACAATTTCAGCTGCTCTTTTGAAGAACAATTCTCTCCAAAAGTCAGATAATCTTCAAATTTTGGCGAATATCGGTCGTAGAGTTGCTCATCGCAGGCAAGGATTTGACGCTTTATCAAATTTTCTACAACAGGTAGTATTCTGACGTTTCGCATTGCCGTTGCGATAGAGTTAATGTCGGTGTTTTTCTTCTTCTCTACAAACTTCAAGATGGCGATTTCTTCTTCTGACAAGTCGTCTGCCTCTCCCGAAAAGTCTGGTGAAACAAGTATCTTGCTTTCGCTTTTCAACCTAAAGGCACTCGGCAGAGCCGCCACCAAAACATCGCCGATATAACAAGCATAATAGTCTGCAATCCACTGCCAAAAGTCAAGGTTGTCCTTTGAAACAATCGGCTCAAAGTCCAAAAGCTCCAAAATATACTTGACAACCATCACCCGAGGCACTCTGTTGTGCAACTCCGTTACTATTCCGCTGTACAGTCTCTTCTTTCCAAACTGTACAGCCACCCTGCAACCTACCTGAATTTGAGTTTTCAAATCCTCAGGTACTCTGTAAGTGTAGCTTTGTGGCAGATGCAGAGGCAAAATGACCTCACAAAACAATTCGTTGCCGCCTGTCATCGGAGGGAAACTTCGTTTCTCAATCACAGATTGAATACCAACAAAATTTTGTCATCGTGTTTGAGATACAACTTTCCCTCTTCATCTATGGTATAAGCATTGACTTTTTCGAGAGCTTGGAAGTATTTGTGTTCCAAATCCATTTTTTGTTGCGGACACATCATCTGTGTGGAGGCCAACTGCTTGAAACTAATTTTGTCTTTCTTTACAGAAACCTTGCCAAAGTAGCGATTGCAAGCCGAATGACCGCTTACGTTTTGCGGTTCGTCCGTTATCACCAAAGTAATTCGCTCGTTCTCGTCGGCATATTTTACTTTTGTCGAACCGACAAGCTCCAATCTCCATTCGTTATAAAACAATACATTTTCCATAAGTTTAGTCTCTGTATTGTGTTCAAACATCGAACAACTCGAAAGAGCAAACACAGATGCAAACAGCAACAATAAATTTCCAAACTTGTATTTCATCGTATCAAAATCACTTTGTTAAGTTGTCAAAATAGCCTTCAATCAACTTTTGGGCAGCAATATATGCCGAAATTTTGTCGTCCAATACCTCTTGCTTGAGCTTTTCCAAACGGCTTTCGACAAATTCGCTGTTGTAAAACCTCTCTGTGAGAGTAGAATTGATGCTTTCGGACAAAATTCTCAGGTTTTGTTCGTTGCGTTTCTTATAGAAGTGTCCGTTGGCTTTGGTTTGGGCAACGTATTCCATGATTGTGTCCCACATTTTGTCTATTCCGCTACCGGTATAAGCCGAAGAGGTAAACACAACAGGCTTCCAACCATTTTCGTTTTGAGGAAACAATGATAATGCACTGCGATATTGGGTTGCCGCAAGCTCTGCTCGGCTCGGGTCAAGCTCTGCTTTGTTGATTGATATGGCATCTGCCATTTCCATTATGCCGCGTTTGATGCCTTGGAGTTCGTCTCCTGCATTTGCAAGTTGCAGCAGCAAGAAAAAATCGACCATTGAGTGTGCCACAACTTCGCTCTGACCCACTCCGACGGTCTCCACAAACACCGTATCGAAGCCTGCCGCCTCGCAAAGTATGATTATCTCTCTTGTTTTGCGGGCAACACCTCCCAAACTGCCTGCCGAAGGGGAGGGACGAATGAATGCGTTCGGGTCAGTTGCCAATTCTTCCATTCGAGTCTTGTCTCCCAAAATGCTTCCCTTGGTTTTTTCGCTCGTAGGGTCAATAGCCAACACGGCAAGTTTGTGTCCGCTTCGGGTAAGTTTTACTCCCAAAGCCTCAATAGTTGTACTCTTTCCCACACCTGGCACTCCTGTTATGCCGACACGAATACTCTTGCCTGCATAAGGAAGACATCTCTCGATTATTTGTTGGGCTTTTTGTTGGTGAGCGGCAAGAGAACTCTCCACAAGGGTGATTGCTTGTGATAGCATCACCCTGTCGGAGTTCAAAATGCCGTTTACATATTCATCTACACTTATTTCCCTGCGTTTTTTCAGCCTTGCAATATATTGAGTGTTCACATCGGAAGGTTTTTTGCCTATTGCCTCCTGCACACTCAACGCACTATCAGGGTTATTCTTGTCTATGATTTTGTCGTACATCGTTTTTTATTGTTTGAAAAAGTGTCCCGAGTCAGCCTGAGCCGTAGGCATTATTGTCAAATCGTTTATGCAGACGTGCGGAGGAAGAGACACACAATAATATATTGTGTCTGCTATGTCGTTTGCAGTAAGCGGTGTGAAGCCTTGGTAAGTTGCTGCCGCTTTTTTCTCGTCTCCGTGAAATCTTACGATTGAAAATTCGGTCTCGACTGCACCCGGGCAGATATTTGTTACCTTTATGCCGTATGCAAGTGCGTCAATTCTTATTCCTTTGCTTATTGCATCGACTGCGTGCTTTGAGGCACAATAGACATTGCCCTCTCCATAGACCTGTTTGCCCGCAATGGAACACAAATTGACCACATGACCTTTGTGGTTTTGGCACATTTTCGGAAGTAAAGTCTTGGTTACATAGAGCAATCCTTTGACATTGGTGTCTATCATTGTATCCCAATCTTCTATTGAGCCGTCTTGAATTGGTTCTTTGCCCAAAGCTCCACCTGCATTATTGACCAAAACATCTATGTCGCTCCATTTTCCGCTCAGGTTGCCAAGATTGTCTTTTACCTGCTCAAAAGAGCGTACGTCGAAGCACAAAGACAATACGTCTGCACCGATTTTTCGCAATTTTTCTTCAAGTTCCGAAAGTCTTTCGGCTCTTCTGCCTGTGATTACAAGGTCATAGCCATTTTCGGCGAGCTTTATTGCCGTTGCTTGTCCTATTCCGGAGGTTGCTCCTGTTACAACTGCTATTTTTCTCATTGCTTTTGTGTCAAATTATCAGTCCAATATTGCTTTAATTCCGGGTAGTGTTTTCCCTTCAAGGTATTCCAACATTGCTCCTCCGCCTGTCGAGATGTAAGAAATCTTGTCTGCAAATCCCGATTTCTTGATTGCCGAAACGCTATCGCCTCCTCCGACTGCTGCAAATGCACCTTGGTCGGTTGCTTGTGCGATATATTTGGCGATACTGTTCGTTCCGCCTGCAAAGTTTTCAAATTCAAAAACTCCAACAGGTCCGTTCCACAAAATCGTTTTCGATTTCAAAATCACCTCTCCGAACATTTGTCTTGTCTTTTCGCCAGCGTCCATTCCTTCCCACTCGTTTGGTATGTCTATTTCGGGGAAGTATTTTATGTTGCAGTCGTTTGAAAATCCGTCTCCTGCCAAAATATCAATAGGAAGGTAGAGATTGACATTCTCTTTCTTTGCTTGCTCTTGTAAATCTAAGGCAACCTGCAATTTGTCGTCCTCACAAATCGAGCGGCCTATTCGTTTTCCGTTAGCCTTTGCAAAAGTGTAGCTCATTCCTCCGCCAATGATGAGGTTATCTACCAAAGGAAGAAGGTTTTTAATCACGTCTATTTTTGACGAAATTTTGCTTCCGCCTATGATTGCGGTGAAAGGCTTTTCGGGTGCGGTCATCAGTTTTTTCAAATTGACGATTTCGTGTTCCATGAGCAAACCGAAGTATTTGCTGTTTGGGAAAAACTGTGCTATTGTGGCGGTTGAGGAGTGTTCTCTGTGAGCTGCTCCGAACGCATCGTTCACATAGCAATCGCCAAGGGCTGCCAATTTTTTTGCAAGCTCAACATCGCCCTTTGTTTCTTCGGGATAGAAGCGTATATTCTCAAGCATCATCACCTGACCGCCTTGCAACTTGTCTGCAAGAGCCTGTATGTCGGCAAAATCTATGCTCTGTGTAAACACTACTTCTTTTTTCAAAACTTCGGACAAGTATTCTGCCACCGGTTTCAAACTTAGCTCGGGTTCAAAGCCGCCTTTTTTCGGACGACCGAAGTGTGCCATGAGTATAACGGCAGCTCCGTCTCCAAGCAGTTTGTTTATTGTAGGCAAAGCCTCCATTATTCTCGTATCGTCTGTGATTTTCTTGTTCTCGTCCACAGGGACGTTGAAATCAACTCTCACAAGAACTTTCTTTCCTGCGAAGTTCACATCGTTTATTCCTTTCATGTCAGTTTCGTTTTTTGAATTATTCAACAAAAGTAACACATATTTTCGACATAGAGTTCGCTTTGAGAGAAAATATATTCGTTTGCCAAAAATAAAACGGCGTTTCACGAAAATAAAACGCCGTTCTGTCGGAATAAAACGCCGTTTTATTTCAGCGAAACGGCGTTTTATTTTTCGTTAGAGTAAGAGTTATGATTTTCAGATGGTTACAAAACCAAAAGGAATGCTTTTTGAAACATTTGCAATAGTGTGTGTTTATAGTCCGAACAGCCTTTTGAAACACTTAAAGGACAATTCTAAAACGCCGATTTG
>SFPR01000009.1 GCA_004551865.1 Bacteroidales bacterium | reverse complement strand
TATGCTGAAACCACTTCCCAA
Source organism: Bacteroidales bacterium (assembly GCA_004551865.1). GTDB lineage: Bacteria > Bacteroidota > Bacteroidia > Bacteroidales > P3 > Onthomorpha. Next base: position 43,048 of record SFPR01000009.1, on the reverse strand, counting down.
ATTGTAATCTCGATTGTCAAAAGAATAAAAATCAGTCGTGTTTCCGCCAAGGGCAATGCCGTTCAAATAGGTTGTAGAACGAAATTCCAATGGTTTGTTTCTAAAACTGCCATATCTGACAAACAATCCCCCTATGCCGAAAGCTGCTGCTTCCGATATTTTGTAGGGAGAGAATTTTTCTCCGTTTTTCTTTCCGATTTGCGAATCATAGAAATCAAAATGTTGAAACACTCCTATGGTTACCGAATACTTGTCGCTGTTGTCCAAGTTCTTGCCCCACAAAATTCCGGTGGCGTTTACTTGAGAGAAAAGCGGCTGTTTGGAAAACAAATCCATGCCCACATTGAGCGTAAACCACTCGTAAGGTGTGTAATAGCTGCCACGAGAGTCTCGCAACGGCTCTCCGTAAATCATATTCATGCCCAAATGAATACTTGTTTCTCCTGATTTTATCCTGTCATACTCAGACAAAAAACGCCCTCCTGCAAAAAAGTTGAGATAAAGGGGAACATCGGGAAGCTCTCTTCCTTTGGTTCTCTCGACTTTCCAACTCCGGGCGTTCAACAGTCGATTGACTCCCCTGATTGGCGATATGCAGGCAACAAAGAACTCTCTGAAAAAGCGTTCTGCTCCCCAAGAAGTGTTGTCGATAAGCAAGTCAGACAACCGGAAAGTTATTTCGCCCAAGCAAATTCCTCCTATGGTGGTTGTAAACAAGTCGTTGATTGAAGGAAGCTCGTTTTCGCCAAAATATTCCCACATAAGGCTACCGCCCAAGGCAAAAGGACTGCTCTGCCAGAAGCTCAGACCATTTGAACGTGCCGCATTGAAGTATAGACTTCCATGATAAGGGTGTGCAAACAAGTTGGTGGAAAATTTATCGCCGTCCCAAACAGGCTTTGATGTAAGGTTTGTTTTTATAGACTGCCATGACAGCTGTGCATAATCGGCATTGAGAATAGTTTTGTTAAAAGCCCATACAAAGGTATTTGTTGCCAACACCTCACCTGCTGCCAAGAGCGGTTTCTTGGGAGCAACAAACAAACTATCGCTATGATATATCCTTCCGGTTTCCTCGGGAACTAATATGTGTTGTGCCTTTGTTGGCATGAAAGGGGCTATTGTCAAAAGAAACACAAGATATAATTTCTTCATATACTATGGTAAGCTTTTTTAAGTCCGCTCTGTCCAAACGTCAAAGGCTTTCATTTTGTTTTCTCGGAAGATTAAAAAAATAAAACGCCGTTTTGCAAGTACTAAAACGGCGTTTTGATTCAATTAAAACGCCGTTTTATTTTTGTAAAACGGCGTTTTATTTAGACTAAATTCAAGTATCTGTGTTTCAGATGTTTCTAAACTTGTTTTCCGTTGAGGAATGTGCGTTCGACTTTGTTCGTTCCGTAGTAGTAAGGTATGTATTCTATGGTAGGAATGTCCTTGGTGATGTAGAAGTTTGCCTGCTTGCCTTTTGCTATCGAGCCGTGAGTGCGGCTGATGCCCATTGCGTATGCAGAATTGATTGTTGTGGCATTTATTGCTTCCTGTGGCGTAAGACGGTAATTGACACACGCAAAAGTCAAAACCATTTGCATATTGCCGCTTGGGGAACTTCCCGGATTGAAGTCAGATGCCATTGCAACAGGAAGCCCTGATTCTATCATCTTTCTTGCAGGCGAGTATGGCATATTGAGGAAAAATGCAGCTCCGGGCAATATGGTCGGCATGGTTTTGGAAGTTTTCAGCGTTGCAATCTCTTTTTCACCCACACACTCCAAATGATCGACCGACAAAGCCCCATACTTCACTCCCACTTCTATGCCTCCGGAATAGTCAAGCTCGTTTGCATGAATTTTTGGGACAAGTCCGTGTTTTGTTCCTGCTTCCAACATTCTTGCGGTCTCTTCCACGGTGAAAAATCCGGTATCACAAAAGACGTCGATGAACTCTGCCAAGTTTTCTTTGGCAACCTGCGGTATCATCTCGTCGATTACCAAGTTTACAAAGTCGCCTTGTCGTCCCCTGTACTCCAACGGTACTCCGTGAGCGCCGAGAAAGTTGGCTTTTATCGTAAGTGGCGATGCTTCTTTGAGCCTTCTTATCACTCGGAGCATCTTCAACTCGGCTTCGGTGGTCAATCCGTATCCCGATTTAATCTCCACTGCTCCCGTTCCGTACGAAATAATCTCTTCCAAACGCTGCATTGCATCTTCAAACAGCTCATCTTCGCTCGCTTCTTGCAGTCTCTTTGCAGAATTTAGGATACCTCCGCCTCGTTTTGCGATTTCTTCGTAGCTCAATCCCCTGATTTTGTCTATGTATTCAATCTCTCGCGACCCTGCATAGACCAAATGAGTGTGCGAATCGCAGAAAGAAGGCAACACAAAGCGTTGTTTGGCGTCTATTGTCATGTCTGCGTTTTCGGAAAGGGTGTCCATAGTGCCGAAATCGGCAATTTTGTCGTCTTCAATCAAAAGATAGGCGTTTTCTATCGTCTTTACTTCTGCCATATCTTTGCCACATACGGCTTCTCTTGCCGTATCTTCAACTTGAACAAGGCTTTTTATGTTCGTAATCAGTGTTCTTTTCATATTATTTGCAGGTTTTGTTGTTCTATTTCATTCTTATGGATAAGGTCATTCCAAGGTTCGGATAAGCAAACTGAGGCGAAGGCAGAGCAAAAGGCGTGATATGTGCCGACAAATCGTCGCTTATGTTGAAATCAAAAAGGTGTCCGAACACCATTGCATCGACTATGTTGAGCAGATAGACCGCTCCGGTGAGTATAATCCCGAGTTGAAAATTTTTGTTGTAGGCTTGATGGAGGGCAAGTATGCTTTCGTCGCTATAAGATGAATAGTCTGACAAAAGAGACGAAGTGTTGCCGTTTATTCTGTTGAAATATTCATTTTTGAACTTTATACTATTTTGGTAATTGCTTACGGCAACGTATGTGGTTGCCGCTCCCATGACATAAATTACCGGTACTTTCCATATTTGTCGGTTATATACCTGACCGGCTCCGGGCAAGAATGTGGAGAAAAGAGTTGCCTTTGTGGGAGAATGAGATTTTTTCACAACATTGTCTTGTTGCGAGAAAACAGATGAAGATGTCAGTAAAATGCCAAGCAGAAAAATTGCCAAGCCTCGTGCGTTCATTCTCCTAAATTATCTTGAAAGCAATTCAGCTATGCGTTCAAACTCTTTGTCGTTCTTAAATTCTATTGTCAATTTGCCTTTTCCTCTTTGCGAACGGGTGATTTCCACTTTCGTTTCTAACTTTGAGGCTATCAAGTCCTTTTGTCTAACGTGAAATTCGGGGAGAGATTTTTTCTTTGTTTCTTTGGGCTGTTTTTGTTGGCGGCTTTGCTTCATCAACTCTTCAACCTGACGAACCGAAAGTGCCTTGTCGATGATACGTTTCATCATTTCGATACACTCAGAGTCGCTTTCCATATTGACCAAACAGCGTGCGTGTCCCATTGTTATCTCGTTGTTTCTCAATGCAAGCTGCACTTCTGCCGGCAACTTCAAAAGTCGCAAATAGTTTGTAATGACCGAGCGACTCTTTCCTATCCTTTCGCTCATCTGTTCCTGCGTAAGGTTACATTCTTCTATCAGTCCCTTGAGCGACAAAGCTATTTCGATGGCATTGAGGTCCTCTCTCTGAATATTCTCCACAAGAGCCATTTCCATAACTTCCTTTTTTGTTGCCACCTTTATGTATGCCGGAAGTTCTTTTAACCCGACACTTTTTGCAGCTCGGTATCTTCTTTCACCTGCAATGAGGACATATTTTCCGTTTTCTTTGATTACCGTGAGCGGAACGATAACTCCGTTTTCCTTTATCGACTGTGCAAGTTCTTCGAGCTTCTCGTTGTCAAACTCTTTTCTCGGTTGGTCGGGATTTGGCACTATTTTATCTGTCGGAATGTAGCTTAGCTCTGCCGTAAGTACGCTTACACCTGCATCGTTCATGCTTACATCGGTGTTGCCAAGCAATGCACTCAATCCTTTTCCCAATGCCGATGGTTTCTTTGCTGCCATAATCAATCCTCTTTCTCTTTTTGTGTGTTTTTCTCTATTATTTCGGTTGCCAAATTCATGTAATTGACAGCACCGGTGCTGCTCGCATCATACATAATCGCACTCATGCCATGACTCGGAGCCTCTGCGAGTTTGACATTATTATATATTATGGTGTTGAAAACAACTTGTCTGAAATGGTGTCGCACATCTTCTGCCACTTGTTTGTTAAGTCTCAAACGCGTATCGAACATTGTGAGAAGTATTCCTTCGATTTCCAAAGACGTATTGAGCCTCGACTGAACTATTCTGATAGTATTGAGTAATTTTCCCAAGCCTTCCAAGGCAAAATACTGACATTGGACGGGTATAATGACGCTGTCAGCTGCCGTAAAGGCATTTATGGTAACCAATCCCAATGAAGGAGAGCAGTCTATTATGATATAGTCGTAGTCATCTTTCAGAGGAGTTATCACTTCTCGCAACTTTTCTTCCCTACCTTCGAGTTTTGGTAACTCGACCTCTGCTCCCACAAGGTCTATGCTTGCAGGCAGCAAATCCAAATTTGGTGTGTCGGTCGGGACTATGGCACTTTTGGCTTCCATTTGTCCGACCAAACATTCATATATTCCATTTTCGACACTCTGAGGCTCAATGCCCACTCCCGACGAGGCGTTTGCCTGCGGGTCTGCATCGATTAACAATGTTTTTTTCTCCATTACCGCAAGTGCGGCACTGAGATTGATTGCCGTGGTGGTCTTTCCCACCCCTCCTTTTTGATTTGCTATAGCTATAACCTTACCCATCTCCAATTACCTTTTGCCAAAAAAAGCTGCTCCCTTGAAGCAGCTGTTGCTAAACTAAACAAAACGAATGCCAATCACTAATCGAATTTGATGTTTTCAAATTCCTTTTCAAAATCATCATCACTCTTGACTTCGTCTTGCTCAAAAACCGGCATCTGTCCTGTCTCCACAAAACGGATAACTCCTTCCAACGCATTCTGAAACTTAGAATAATCTTCCTTATAAAGAAATATCTTGTGTTTCTCGTAGCTGAATGTACCGTCTTCGTTATCGAACTTGCGTTTACTTTCTGTTATCGTGATGTAACGTTCTCCTTGTTTAGTCTCTTTAACATCAAAAAAATACGTTCTTTTTCCTGCTTTGACTGCTTGTGAAAAAACTTCTTCTTTCTCTCTTTCTTCCATCTTGATTTGGTATTTTAGCGTTTATGCGTTGCAAAAATACGATTTTATTTCCTAATGCCGCATCTTCCTTATGAGCAAAAACGATAATTTTTTACTAATTCTTTGAGGAATAATCTCTTAAACCAAAAATAGAACTTCCAATCCTCACCATTGTGCTACCTTGTTCGACTGCCAAATTGTAGTCGTGAGACATTCCCATCGACAATTCGCAAAACCAATCTTTGTCTGCAAAAAATCTTTCCTTGACACTATCGAACACTTCTTTGAGGTGGTGAAATTCTTCACGAGTTTTCTCCTCTCTGTCTGTGATTGAGCCTATTCCCATAAGACCACACAATCTCACATTGGTAAGAGTGGCAAGTTCTTTGCCCTCAAGAAGTTCCTCCAATTCCTCCTCGCTCATTCCAAACTTGGTTTCTTCGTGGGCAATATCGACTTGCAAAAGACAATCGACCACCCTGTTGCACTTTATGGCTTCCTTATTTATTTCTTTCAGCACTTTGAGACTATCAACCGAGTGAATCATGCTCACAAACGGCACAATATATTTGACTTTGTTCGTTTGCAAATGACCAATGAAGTGCCAATGAATATCTTTTGGCAATACTTCATGTTTATCTCTCATTTCCAAGGCTTTGTTTTCCCCAAAGAGACGTTGTCCTGCTTCGTATGCTTGTTGCAAATCCTCAACCGGCTTGGTCTTTGAAACCGCAATGAGCTTCACTCCCGAAGGAAGCGAAGACTGATAACGCTTAATGTTTTCTGCTATCGACATATCGTCTGTTTTATTCCTATGAATTAACAACTGCAAAGTTACAACAATATTATAAAACTACCAATGTTTCACGACGTCTTTTGCCATTGAGCCAAGAAAACAAAGACTTGGAAAAACAATGGCACGATAAGAACAAGTCAAGGCGTAAAAACATTGAGTTACTTCTTATTCAATAATAATTAAATCAATGAATTGAAGAGATTAGTTTGAACTTATTGTTTAATCTTATGAGCAAGTAATTCTTGTGCATTGGCAAGGGCGGCTTCCGTAGGCTTTCCGCACGAAAGCAAGGTGGCAATTTCCCATACTCTCTGCTCAAAAGAGAGCAACTCAACCTTTGTTTCTGTCTTGTCATTCACCTCATTTTTGCTCACTTTGAACTGAAAATCTGCCTTAGCTGCCGTTTGCGGTAAGTGTGTAATGGCAATTACCTGAGTATTTTTGCTTATTCGATGCATTATGTCGGCAACCTTTGAAGCAGTCTCGCCGGATATGCCGCTGTCAATCTCGTCAAAAACGATTGCAGGCAGATTTCGCCTCTCGCTCAGCAAGGTTTTTATTGCCAACATCAGACGCGAGAGTTCTCCTCCCGAGGCTGTCTTTTCCACCTGCTTCAATCGCTCTTCTCCTCCTTTATTTGCATTAAACAAATACTCTATCTTACATGCTGCATTTTGGTCTAAATCTGTACTTTGACTGATATTTATTTTTAAGACTGCAGATTGCATTCCCACATGCTCCAAAATTTGTTTTACTCCCTGCTCCACAAGTTCTGCTGCCTGCGTTCTTTGTGAGAAAATTTCATTTGCCAAATCCCATAGTTCCTTTTCCTTTGAGACAATCTGCTTTTCGAGTTCTACTTTCCTATCTGTGAGTTGTTCGGTGCTTGAAAGGCTTTGAGAAAACTTCTCTTGCAACTGCAAAAGTTCCTCCACGCTCGACACGGAGTGCTTTCTCTCCAAATCATATATCAATTCAAGTCTCTCTCTCAAAGTTTGCAAACTCTCGGCGTCAAAATTGATGCTCTCGGCAAAGTCTTGCAAATCGGAAAATATATCTTTTAGTTCTATAAGAGACGACTCTGTACGCTCTGCAAGCTCTTTCATTTTTTCACTTGTCCGAGAGGCTTTGTCAATAAGGTTTTTTACTTGAAGTAAGTTTGGAAGTATTGCAGGATAATCTTCTCTTTCAAAGAGAGATAAACATTCTGATATATTCTCTCTGACTTCTTCTGCACTTTCCATTAGTTCCAAGCGTTGTTCTCCCGAAGTTTGCTCTCCTGCTTGCAGATTTGCCTTCTGCAATTCTTCATAAACGTATGTCGTATAGGCGTTGTCTTTCTGCAATTCTTCCAAAGACTTCTCCACTTGTGAGAGTTGCGAAAGGTCTTCTTTGTAGCTGCGAAACAAAACGCCGTATTGCTGTAATAAAACGGCGTTTTGTCCGCCTGAAACGCCGTTTTGTTTCGACGAAACGCCGTTTTGCAAAAAGGCATCGACAACAGAGAATTGAAAGTCCTTATTTCCTATATCGAGAACGGAGTGTTGGCTATGAATATCAATGAGATAATCTGCCATTTCTTTCATCTGAGAGAGTTGAACGGGAGTATCGTTTACAAATGCACGCGACTTTCCGCTCGGGAGTATCTCTCGGCGAAACACAGTCTCATTCTCAAAATCTAAATCATTATCTTCAAATAATTTACGCTTATCTTCTTGAAGCAAAAACACAAGTTCGCAAACACATTTCTTATCATTGTCGAACAATACGTCCTTGTCCGCCCTCTGACCGAGACAAAGGCCAAGTGCCTGCAAAATCATGCTCTTTCCTGCACCGGTCTGACCGCATATAACGGTAAATCCATTCTCAAACTCCAAAAATTCGGAACGAATAAGGGCGTAATTCTCTATTTTTAAACTCTTCAACATCTTGATTATCTTCTTCTTGTTGTTGCAAAAAGCTGTATGTGTTATCCACTATGGGCGTTAAGTTATGTCTTACTTTATTTTGCAAGAAAGAAAGCAAGTCTCATCGGAACAAATCTCATACTCATCTCCTGCATTTGCCTCAAATGCCTTGTCGCAAAGAGGAACAAAAAGCATATCTCCCACTTTCAGGCTCATTGTTTCGCTCACCCTCTGCATCGAATTGTCAATTTTGCTTTCCAACTCTGACAAAGAGAGTTGTAAGACTTGACTTTCACCTTTTTGCCGATTGCAAATGAGTAATCGAAAGCATTTTGCAGTGCATCGCCGCCTTGTTCTTTTTTTCTGAAATCAAAGGCAAAGCACACCTGCTCATAATACTTTGAGGCTAACTTTGCAGGTACACTCTTGCAAATCTGTTTAATCCTCACGGCTACCCCCACAGAGAAAACGACACCCTCAGTTTCGCAATCTTCGGGAAGATAAAACGCCTCGCCGTCAGACAACAATGAATTGTCACTTTTGAGAACGACTTCCTGTTCCGAAACACACAAAACCTTCATATCGCCCTACTTTTTGCCCAACTTGCGGAGGCGAATTTCTTGAACAAGCCGCTTGGTACTCAAAGGAAATTCGCTTTTCATTATCCAATCGAAGTAAGCCGGCTCTTGGTCAAACACAATCTCGGCAACCTTGCCCTTATGTTTGCCAAAGTTGAAGCATTCTCTGCCTTGGGCATCATAAACAAAGTGTCCGACCAAGTCTGCCCAACGTTTGTTGCTCGTAAAGTCCGAAAGAGCAGCCACATTGTTCACAACAGGTTCGCTAACCTTGCCGTTGGAATCCTTAAACTTCACTCCGTTGTACTTATCGAGCTGAGCCTTCAACACTTCCAACGTGGCCCTTGTGTCAGCTCCCGCAGTATGAGCATCATCGAGGTTTTTGTTCAAGTAAAACTTCACTGCACCCGAAAGCGTTCTCGGTTCCATTTTGTGAAATATGTTCTGCACATCGACAAAGCGGCGGTTTGAAAGCGGAAAATCTACTCCGGCTCTCAAAAACTCCTCAACGAGCAAAGGTAAATCAAATTTGTTGGAATTGTATCCGCACAAATCTGCATTGCCTACAAAGTCTGCTATCTTCTTTGCCGCTTCCTTAAAAGTAGGAGCATCTTTCACGTCCTCATCACTTATTCCGTGAATGGCAGTTGTTTCAGGTGGAATGGGAACTGTGGGATTGAGCCTCATGCAAAGCTCCTCTTCGCTTCCGTCTGTATTGACTTTTATCATGCAAAGCTCGACAATGTGAGCCTGACCGACGACAAGCCCCGTTGTTTCCAAATCAAAAACCACCAAAGGTTTGCTTAAATTCAATTCCATGGGCTTTACAAGAACTTATTTTATCACTTCAACCAATTCCAATTCAAAAATAAGGGTGGAGAAAGGTGCAATCTCCCCTCTCTGACGAGCTCCGTAAGCAAGCGATGAAGGAATTACAACTATGCCTTTCTCACCTTGGCTCATCATCTTTACCGCACGCTCAAATCCTTCTATCATCTGATGTTTGCCAATGGTAAATTCAAGCGGCTGATAAGCCCTTGCCTTGTCATGCTTTCCCTCTGCGATTGCAACTTCTTCAACAGATGTGTCGAACAATCTGCCATCGAGAAAACGGCCTACGTAATGTACTCTGACCTTATTGCCCTCAGAAGGTTTTATCTCGCCACCTTTGGAAATTTGTTTGTAATATACTCCGTCTGTTGCAATGTCGCTGTAATTGTTTTTGTGCAGATAATCGACCAAAGCGGTCATTTCTACTGCTTGAAGACTGTCTGCAACTCTCTGTTGCTCCTTTGCCAAACGTTGTTGCTCTTCTTGAAATTCTTGGGAGGTCATCAACTTTTCTATTTTAACGGTATAGTAAGCAAAGTCGCCCTTTTTGAAAAACGGAGGCAGCTGTTGCATCTTTGCAATGGAATCATACGGAAAGGCAAAGGTATATTGCTCACCCTCTTTCATCAGAAACAATCCGTCAATCAAGTCTCCCTTGAACGCTCTGTTGGCTTCCATTGCTCCAAATGTAGGTTGGGCAGGAGTACCGAGGCTCGAAAACACAAGAGAATCCCCGTATGCAACAGCATAGTTTCCTATCACTATATCGCCTTCAACAACGGCTCTGCCTTTCGGGTTCTTTGTTTCAATCTTATACCATACGCCGCTTTCGGAACGAGCAAAACCATCTTTGATTTGCGAAAATCCTGCAAGGCTTGCAAGAAAGAACGAAATAAATACGACTATTTTTTTCATATTTCAAACTTTAATTTAACTATTATCACGAAATCTATTTAACATCAACAAGTTCCAAGTCAAAAATAAGAGGAGTAAAAGGAGCTATTGCCCCAAATCCGCCTTCTCCGTAGGCAAGTTTTGAGGGTATGAGTATGCGACATTTTTCTCCTTTGTGCATATAGCTTACTCCCTCGGTCCAACCGGCAATCAATCCGTCGTCTCCCAAAATAAATTCAAAAGGTTGATAAATCTGGCTCGGATTATGGATTTTTCCTTTGAGGGCTTGGTCTTTCACATTGGTGTCCAACATTTTTCCCGTGGTGTCACACACTGTGTAATTGACCAATACTGTTTTGCCAAATTCCGCTTTTGTGCCATCGGTCGAAGTTGTTTTCAGAACGAAAAGCCCGCTTGACTTGCGTTCCGCTTTGGGATATTTTCTTAAAACGAAGTCCATCAGTACCGAATCTTCACTCGAAAAGCGTTCATTCAGCTCTTTGTCATGCTCTGACAACTCTTTTTGGGAAATTATCTGGTGAATTTTAAGGTAAAAGCACACTTTGTCGTCAGGTCTGCACACAAGACCGCCCACATATTTGGCAACACTGTCGGCAGGAGCCCTCATTTGAGCAGAATCTCCTATGTGCATATTGAGAAGAAACTCATCCATACTGCCAACTCGCGGATCTTCAATCTTGAATAGCCTGTCCGGTGAACCAAAATTTGAAGACAGCACCAAGGTATCGTTCAATCGTATTTCCAACTCCCCCAAAAGAATGTCCCCTAACTTGGCTTTTGGTGCTGACTTGTTCTCTACACAATGCTTAAACTCAAATCCCAAATCGGTTTTGACAAATCCGTCGTCTTTTTCGCCGCCCGAACAAGCTGCAACCAAAGACGAAATCAACAATATATCGAAAACTTTTCTTAGTTTCATATTTTCCTTTAATTCAATTTACTAACAGTTAAAACATAAACCAAACTTGCAGACTTGGGAACTTTGTTGCCGTCTCCCGAAAGCCCGTAAGCCATATTGTAAGGCACGATAACTCTCGCCCTTGTGCCGTCAGACATTGCCTCGACGGCGGTTTGCAGTCCCAAAGGCATATTTCCGCCCTTGCCTATGGTGAAAACAATCGCTCCGTCTGTCTTTGACGAAAATATCTTCTCTCCCGTCAATAACTCACAGTCATATTCGACTTTAACCTTGTCATCTTGAACAAATGCTTTACCATTTCCGGCAGTCAATTCCTGCACATACACTCCTTCTTTCTGCTCCATATCCCACCCTCTGCGGCTTATGTATGATGCAATCCTCTCCTGCTCTTTTTTGAGCATGACTTTGTTGGCTTCCATCAGCTTTTCTTCTTGCGAAAGTTTCTCTTTTTCTGCTTGTTCTGTCGCTTGGGTTGAAGCAGAGGATAAATCTTCCTCTTGATATGACCTTACACAGGCACACAACAAACACACGCTCAAAGCAATCGGCAATACAATCTTATTTGTCATACAATCGTTTTTCTATTTGTTGCTCCAAAATTTTGCAAGTCAGCTCCAAACCGAGCGAAGATGTGCCTCCGGCCGCCTGAACATGTCCTCCGCCTTCCCAATATCGGGCTGCAAACTTATTGACATCAACCTTTGGCGAAAGCGAACGAAATGACATTCTGATTATATCCCCTCTTTCCGAAAGCAATGCCGCAAATCGCACTCCCTCAATGCGTAAGGCATAGTTCACAACTCCTTCCAAATCACCTTTTTTGAAATCGAAACGTCTCAATTCTTTCTTTGAAACCGCCATGTAGGCAGCTCCCTTTTCGGGAAAGACCTTCAATTTGTCTTTGAGCATAAATCCCAAAAGTCTCAATCTGTTTTCGCTTGACAAATCAATAACCTGACGCTTTACCGCAGCAATATCGACCCCTCTTTCGGTCAAATCGCCGACCACATCGAACACATCTCTTCTCGAACAGGAGTGTGAGAAACTGCCGGTGTCGGTACAAATTCCTGCATACAAAGCTGTGGCACAGTCTATTGTAATATGATTTTCGTCAAGCGAAGAAAGGATTTTATAAACCAACTCACAGGTTGAAGATGCCTTGGTGTCGGAAAACAAAAGCCCTATGTTGTCGGGATTTTCATGATGATCTATCACAACCTTTGGACAACTCATCTGCTGCAAACGGCTTTCGATTTGTTCACAAGTGCGAGAATAGGTGCAAAAGTCAAGGCATATCAACAGCTCTGCCCTCTCCAAGGCTGCCCTGACAGCCTTCTCTGCACAAGAAACTATCAGATAATCAACATCTTTCAAAAACGGAGACATAGACAACGGAAACTCATTGGGATAAACAATAGTTGCATTTTTCCCTATCGCCTTCAAGTAGTGCCAAAGCCCCGTCGTTGAGCCTACGGCATCGCCGTCCGGATTGAAATGTCCGACCAAAACTATATTGTCCGAGCCTGATAGCAATCTGCCAAACTCTTCTATCTTGTCCTTTTCAAAATTCATATCTATGCAAAAACCAAATGCTTGGTAAAATCTTGCAAAGATATACATTATTTTCGATAGTAATCAACTCCTTTTAAGAGAAAAACACACATACTTATTCACAAGTCAATTTTCTCTCTTGCAGGGAGTAAACTCCTCAAAGGTGTTGTCGGTGTAAAACACCATTATGCGACTGATTTGCTTGCTTTGAGATTGATTTGGCGGCAAATAGTCGTTTTGAGAAACCGACAGACTCTCTTTTGCTTTGCTTTTTCGGCTTCTTGTAGGCTGTTTTTGAGGATTGTGTTCTGCAATTTGTTCAGCTTTTTCTTCTTCCGAAGAGGACAAATCCTCACTCGCTCCGGCAAAAGAGAACAAATTGCGACCGCTTTCTTCTTCTCCCGAGGATTTAAGCATATTTCCTCTTCCGTTTACGAGCCAATCGAAGTTTACCTGCGGATATTTGTCGAGCAACTTATTGACAAAATCCAAACTTGGCTTGTTTCTGCCCGACAAAATGTGCGAAACACTCGAAGGTTGCACCCCTATATTGTTTGCCAATTCCAATGCAGTAACCTTGAAATGGGACATCAATTCCACAATTCTCCCTTGTATCATGATTTTACTTCTGTAAAATTACTATTTCTTGTTACTTCTGTAAAACACCGTCAAGTATTCCTTGAATATTTCTTTATTTTACATTTGTAATATAGCTTACGAACATTTGTCCAAAAGGTTACATTAAACCATCGCTTTAAGTCTTTACAGCCAAATTTCACAATGGTTTATGCAAATTACTTTTGTGATTTACTCTTTCAGAATTTACTCCTTTGTACTTCAATAACCGAGACAAGAAATACTCACTCCAGATATTTTGAAATTACTTTTGTAAAATACAAACTTGAAGTGTTTGCTCTTTGATTTTACTTTTGTAAATTCAAATCTTGATATTATTTGCATTGTTTTGCGCATTTCGGTAACATTATCTTCGGTCAAATTAACCAAAGCGAAGAAAAACTTCACACCATTGGCAGAGCAAAATAGCAAAGAGTAAACATGACAAAAAAAGACGGCGTTTTGTCAAAATAAATCGCCGTATTATTCTGACAAAACGCCGTTTCGCAAAAATAAAACGGCGATTTATTTCAGTAAAACGCCGTCTTTTTTGCTCAACTTTTCTATCCCCTATTCTGCAAAAGCAAAAGCGGCAGACAAATTGATGCCTGCCGCTTTTTTCTGTGCTTAATTGCTGAACATATCTTTCATTTTCTCGAAGAAGCTCTTCTCTTTACCCGAAGGTTTAGGCTGAAACTCTTTGTGTTTGTCCAATTCGTCCAACAGTTTCTTCTGTTCCTTGGTAAAACTCTTCGGAACCCAGACATCAACTCTCACCAAAAGGTCTCCTCTGCCGTATCCGTTCACCTCGGGAAGTCCTTTGCCTTTCAGACGATAGACTTTGCCGCTCTGCATTCCCTGTTCAATTTTGAATTTCACCTTTCCGTCCAAGGTTGGAACCTCAATCGTTGTACCTTGAACAGCTTGTGAGAATGTGATGTAGGTTTGCATACAGAGATTGTTGCCATCTCGCTCAAATATATCGTGCTTTACCTCTTCTATAAGGACTATCAAATCGCCATTTATGCCGTTTCTTGCTCCCGCATTGCCTTTCCCCTGCATCGAAAGCTGCATTCCGTCAGACACTCCCGCAGGAATTTTGATTTGCATCACCTCTTCGCTCTGAACAATTCCGTCTCCATGGCAGTCAGGACACTTATCCTTTATGATGACTCCCTCTCCTTGGCAATGAGGACAAGTTGTTCTTGTCTGCATATTACCCAAAATCGTTCTCTGAACCTGAATTATCGTACCACTTCCGCCACAATGAGGGCAAGTTTCCTTTTCCGAGCCTGCTTTTGCACCGCTTCCGCCGCAGCTCTTGCAGGGAACATATTTCTTTACCTTGATTTTTTTCTCTACACCTTTGTTTATTTCTTCCAAGGTGAGTTTTACTCTTATTCTGAGGTTGCCTCCGCGGTTTACTCTGCTGCCCGAAGAAGAACGTCCGCCGCCAAAGCCTCCGAATCCGCCAAAACCACCAAAGCCTCTGCCGCCAAAAATATCGCCAAACATAGAGAAAATATCGTCCATGTTCATTCCGCCGCCGCCAAAGCCTGCCTGTCCATCTACACCTGCGTGTCCGAACTGGTCGTAACGAGCTCTCTTTTCTTTGTCTCTGAGAACATCGTATGCCTCTGCGGCTTCCTTAAACTTTTCTTCGGCTTCCTTGTCTCCCGGATTTTTGTCCGGGTGATACTTTATGGCAAGCTTTCGGTACGCCTTCTTCAATTCTTCATCTGTGGCGTTCTTTGACACACCCAAGACTTCATAATAATCTCTCTTTTCTGCCATCTCGTTTCTCCTTTGTTACATTGCAACCACTACCTTAGAGTAGCGGATAACTTTATCGTTGAGGTAATATCCCTTTGTGGTCTCGTCCATTACCTTTCCTTTGTCTTGCTCATTTTGAGCCGGTATTCTGGCAATGGCTTCATGAAGATTTTCGTCAAACAATTCTCCCTTTGCATTTATCGGCTTCAACCCCTGCTTGCTCAAAGTACTCATAAGTTTGTTGTAAATGAGTTCCAAACCTTCCTTGGTCTTGACAAAAATCTCATCTTCCGAACTTTCCATGTTCTGCAATGCCCTCTCATAGTCGTCAATCACCGGAAGCAAGTCCTTAATCGTACTTTCTGCCGCATTCATGACCAATTCCATCTGCTCCTTTGCCTTTCGCTTGCGAAAATTCTCAAAATCCGAATAGAGCAAAAGGTATTTCTTGTTCAACTCTTCAAACTTTTCCTCCCAATTCTCTTGCTTATTTTCTTCCTTTTGTTCACAATTCTGAGTTTGTTCGGTCTGCTGCTCTTGCGATTGCTCGTTCTTCTGCTGTGTCTGCTGCTTTTCTTCGTTATTTTCTGCCATTTCCTTATTCTTGTTTAAGAGTTTGTTTATCAATTTTTGGGTCTTATTTTTCGTTCTGCCCGTTTTGTTTGAACTATCTTCTGATTTTGCTTTATCAAAACGCCGTTTCATTTTTGTGTAATCAAGATTTATTCCAAAAACATCGTTCTATGACAAAAAGTCAGTCGCGATGTATAAAAATATCTTCTTTGTTTTGGGGACGTATCTTTTCAAACCATGCAAATCCTTTGAGGGTTCGGTCTTTTTCTTCCACCCTTTCAAAATCGTCAATGTAAAAATCGGGACTTCCGACCGCCGTCATCTTTTGGGGTTTTGCCTTTTCAAAATACAGCTTCAAAGAATTGCAACTGCCGATATTGATACCGGTATATTGTTTGGGCTTGTCCTTTTTCTCTTCCCAAACATGATAGATAATATTGACGTTGTCGTCAATCTGAGCAAAGCTGATTTTGTTTTTATTAAAGCGAGCAAAAAGACGCTTGCCCGATATTTGATTGTAATAGAGGTTTGTAGTCGAATCGGAGTTCTGTATTATCAGCGGATTTGGGTACAAAAGCATACTTTTTATTCCTTTTTTGTCGGTGTAAATGCAGATTGTGTCGGCTGTAAACTGGCTTTCCTGTTGCCAAAGCACAGGTCTGTCCAAAAGGTATGCCATGCTGTCTTTCACTTGGTAGCAAACAAAATCACAAACCGCCTGCATATCGTAGCGAAACATCTTCACATGACGATAAGCCAAGATTTGCTCAGCCTTGTCCGCCTTGTCAAAATTGACCCACAATGTATCAGAATGCAGAAACAGGGTGTCTGTTCCGTCAATCTGCTCCACAAGAACTTTATCTGTCAAAAAGGCATATTTGAGACTGTCTTTTCTGTCGGTCTCCAAATAATTTGAATATGCTCTCAGGTCGTTTGCCGTATCGGAAATGAAGACATTGCCAAACGCTTTGCCGCATTCTGTCTCTGTATTGTAGTCTATGCTGTCGGCAATGAGGGTTTGTGCTTTTTGTTGCAAGATGTTGTTTTGATAAAGTACGGCTTGGTTAGTTTTTGTGTTGAAGTTGCCTCTTTCGGTAAGTATAACAAGACTGTCAGATGTCGTGATGTTGGTCGGAGAATAGAAATAAGCCCAATCGGTCTTGGTGTCATACATCAGAGAGTCCGATTGAATATCGGCGTTTGGAGAAGATATTCTAACTCTGTCGGTAAATTCGATGATTTTTGTATCGGTATAATAAGTTCCCATGAGGCTTTTGAGTGTGCTTTCGTCGTTCCAGATGTCCGCTGAGTTGGTATAGCGAACTGTTTGGGCTTCCCGCTCCCACACAATGTAGTCTGTTTGCAATGTCATGCCGCCGTCTTGCAGCGTGACGACCTTTCCGAAAATTTCTGCAGTCTTTGTGTTACCGTCATAATAGACTTGGTCTCCGTAAAGGTCGATTGTATCTTGCCAAAGGTGTATGTTACCAAAGGCTTCTATGAAGTTGTCTTTCGTATTGAAGACAGCAGAGTCGCAACTCATCGTCATGTCTTGATGAACAAAGACAACATTGCTCTTTAATATCAAACAGTCGGGGAAAGAAGGTCTCCTCTCTCCCCAATCTGACTGATAATCTATTTGTTTCTGTGCTATGGCACTGCAAGTGGTAATAATGATGAAAAATATCTGCAATGCCGTCCGCTTCAATGACATTCGGCTATTCTTCCTCTTGGTATTCGTCTGTACTTCCTGCCAATCCCTGATACTTAAACGACTTGTCGTAAGTCAATTTTACCGTTTTCTTGTCCTTTTTGCCCTTTATCTTCTGGGTAAACTCTATATAATAATAGGTATCGAGCTTTCTGTCGGTTACGGTTTTGCGATATTTCAAATCATAATCAACCTTTTGGAACTTGGTTATGGCAGAAGGAAACTTAACTTCGGGATAACGCGATGACAAATCTCTGATTATCAAACGCGGATAGCGTTCTTTCTCGACTGCTGTGGTAGTTGTCATCACCATTCCGTCGGGAGCAAAAAGCATTTCCATGTCTCTGCCGCGGTTTTCGTAGTATGCTCTGTAATTTCCGTCCTCTTCTTTCCACTGATTGACTTCCAAGCGTGGGAATTTCTTCTTAAAGGCTTTTGTTACTTCCTCAGGAATGACAGGAACGTCCAATGCCTCCGGTGCTTCTATGTCCACGTCTTTTGATTTGGAATTTTTCTTCACGTCTCCCTCCTCTCCTGTTCTTATCTCCAAGCCGCTACCGTCCAAGGAGGCTCTTTCAGCCATCTTTTTCTGACGATACTCTATTGCTTCGGGATTGAGACGTGCAATATAGTCCTTCTTGACAAAGTCGGGGTCGGGAGCATTGGTCTTGGTCAGCTTTCCGCGAGGGTCAAATATCATTTCGTACTCTGTTTGTCCCACTCCCTTCATTGCAATTATCAATCTGTAATAGTTATCGCCCGAAAAGTCTTCCACATATTCCGACTTCTTGATGCGATAGCCCGGATAGTTGTTCAGAAAGTAGTTGGCAACCAAAGTAGGCAGCTCTTGCTGCTGAACATCGAAGATTGTAAACTGCCAATTTCCCGTTGCAGTCAAAAATACCCGTCCTATCTGATTGTCTATGTCGATTTCGGCAACATATTGCCCTGTCTCAAAGTACCAGCCCTTGAGCTTATAATCGGAATATGTGTTCTCCAATCCCAATCTCACCTCTTGAGGTACGTCCGAAGGGCGTAGTTTCTGTGCAAAACAAGACATCGAAAACGCCACTGCCAAAATTGCTACTATTATTCTTCTCATGACAAACATATATTTGGAGTATTAAAATTCTGATTTAATGATTGTGTCTTCTCTGTCGGGCGAAGTGGAAACTATTGCCACAGGAAGGTTTAATTTTTCTTCTATTGTGTGAACATAGTCTTTCATTTGCTGAGGCAGTTGCTCAAATTGCTTTATGCCTGCAATGTTCCGGCACCAGCCCTTGTGCGATGAGTAAATCGGATCTATCTTTGCTTCCACATCATACGGCACTTTGGTGGTTGCTTTGCCGTCAATGGTATATTCATCGCAAATTTTAATCTGTTCAAACGAGTTAAGCACATCTATTTTCATCAACATAAGATGCGTAACTCCGTTGAGCATACAAGTATATTTCAATGCCGGAATGTCAAGCCAGCCACAGCGTCTCGGTCTTCCTGTGGTTGAGCCGAATTCTCTACCCTCCTGACGCATCTTTTCGCCGTCTGCATCAAACAATTCGGTAGGGAAAGGTCCGCTTCCGACCCTTGTGCAGTATGCTTTGCAAATTCCGAAGACTTTTCCGATTTTTGACGGTGCTACTCCCAAGCCCGAGCAAACTCCTGCGGTGATTGTGTTGGAAGAAGTTACAAAAGGATATGAGCCAAAGTCAATATCCAACATCGAACCCTGAGCTCCTTCTGCCAAAATTTTCTTTCCGTTTTCCAAAGCCTCGTTAATAAAGTACTCACTATCGACAATGGTAAGCATTTTCAAGCTCTCGATTGACTCAAACCAGAGTTGCTCATATTCAGAGAAGTTCATATTGTCAATTTTGAAGTCTTCGGGAGAATAACCCAAAGCCTTGATTTGAGCAAAGTGAGCATCTCTCGCACTACAATAAAGTTCCTTGAAATTCTCTTGAAATATCGAACCCACTCTCAAACCGCAACGTGCAACCTTGTCGGTGTATGCCGGTCCTATTCCTTTAAGCGTCGAGCCAATCTTGCGACTTCCTTTCGACTGTTCGGAAGCTGCGTCCATCATTCTGTGCGAAGGCAATATAAGGTGTGCTTTCTTCGACACATAGAGGTTGGATTTTGGTTCAAAGCCTATTTGTTCCAATGTTTCAACCTCCTTTTTCAATATGAGAGGTTCTACCAACACTCCGTTGCCTATAAGGTTTATTTTGTCTTTATGGCATATTCCCGAAGGAATTATGTGCAACACATGTTTGATGTTGCCAAATTCCAAACTATGACCCGCATTCGGTCCGCCTTGAAACCTTGCCACTATGTCATATCTCGGTGTCAATACATCGACTATCTTTCCTTTTCCTTCGTCTCCCCATTGCAAACCGAGAAGAACATCAATCTTGCTCATTATCTTTTCGTTTTTATTTTGTCAATAGCAAAAACCTTGCAAATATAGTCAAAAAACATCAATCTGTTCTCAAATGCAAGAGTTTTTTCAGACTAATTTGTTTTTTCCTCACTTGGTATGATATTCCACAAGAGCCATAAGAGGTGCTTTGACCACCTTATTTATCTTCACTCCATGCCTTTGTGCCACCTCTCTCAACTCGTCTTGTGCAAGGCAACCTACACTTCCAACGACATTGACGACATATTTATTATAGGAAGTATAGGTACAAATTTGCTGAGTGAAGAAATCATCGAACGCCTGCATGATTAAGTTTCTGCAATAGGGGTTCGACTTGTTCTCGATGGCAAATCTTGCAAAGGAAGCAACGTAAAAGTTCGGTGCTTCTTCCTTGTAGAGATGATTTAGAAAGTCTGACTCTTCTCCGGGGTAGATTTGAGCAAACTGTCGGCTGAGTTGTTCGGGCATTCTGCCCCTCAAGTAGTCTCTCAAAACCAATCTGCCGATGTGAGTTCCCGCTCCCTCATCGCAAAGCACATATCCCAATGAAGCAACGTTCTCAGTTATTTTTTTGCCATCGTAAAGGCATGAATTGGAACCCGTTCCCAAAATGGCAGCTATTGCAGCCTCCTTTCCGCAGGCAGCTCTTGCCGCTCCGAGAAGGTCTCCCTCAACAAAGATTTCGGCTTTCGGCAAGTAGGGAGCAAACCACGCTCTCACCTCCTGCTGCTTGACCTGAGCCGAACAGCCCGATGCATAAATATAAACAGCTTCCACTTCGTCGGGGTTTATATTCGGCAAAATTTTCTCCTCAATCTCTCGTTTCATGGCGGCATCTGACACATTGTAAGGGTTCATTCCCCTGCTCGAAAAGAGCGAAACAACTTCACAACCTTCGACCAAAGCCCAATCAGTCTTCGTAGAACCACCGTCAGCTATCAAAACCATATAATTCTCTCTTGTGTTCAGTTATCAAATTGATACATTTGCAAAGGTACAACATTATTTTGGTTTGTTCACAAAAGCTCACGATAATCTCTCTTCAAAATCCCTCAAAAATAAAACGCCGTTTTACGAAAATAAAACGCCGTTTTGTGGTGATTAAAACGGCGTTTTGATTGAACTAAAACGGCGTTTTATTTTAACCACTCTTTATTTACAGAAAATCAATCGGTTAGAAAGGCTGTTTAATGCAAGTTAGTCTCTTTTCCAAACAGTAGGAGAAACGACTGCAATCAGAGCATATATCTCCAATCTGCCCAAAAGCATAAGCACAATCAAAACAGACTTTGAGCCTGCTCCCAATGCAGAATAGGAAAATCCCTCGGCAACCGAACCCATTATTGGTCCCACATTGCTGACAGATGCTGCCGAAAGTGCAATCGAATGAAGCAAAGAATTGCCTGCAACGGTCAGCAACATAATTCCCAAAAGGAAGATAACAAAAAACAAAAAGAAAAAGCCGAATACCAAACTCACTTCGTCATCTCGCAATGCCTTTCCGTTATATCTTACCGGTATTATCGCCCGAGGGTGAAACATTCGTTTGATTGCAACCGGTATGTATTTCAAAAGAGTAATCAGTCTGATGATTTTCAGTCCTGTTGAAGACGAAGCACTGCAACCGCCTATAAACATGAGCAGAATAAGAAATGTAGAGGCAAACAAGCCCAACCTGCTGACCTTTAAATCAAATCCCGTGGTGCTTAGTGTGGATATAATGTAGAACAAAGCATCCTTCAGCCCCCAAAAAAACGACATATTATCGACAAAGACAAAATACAAAGCCAAAAGCAGCGAACAAACCAAGATTATGGAACAATAATATTGCAGTTGCTCGTCCTTGAATACCTTTTTGAATTTGCCTCTTGCCAACCAAATCAACAAAAAGTAGCTTATGCCCGAAAGAAACATGAAGACCATGACCACATTTCGGGAATAATCAGAATAAGCCCCCATATTACCATTTGAAATCGAGAAACCACCGGTCGAAATTGTCGCAAAAGTATTGCAAACAGCCTCAAAAACACTCATCTCTCCAAAAGAGAGCAGAATGCAACAAACAATGCTGAAAAACAAATAAAGAAAGAAAATCTTATAAACAGTATTCTTTATGTGGGGACGGTCTTTCTCTTTCTCGATTGAGTTAAACTCTGCATTAAAAAGGTTCTTTGCTCCCTCTGGAAAGTTTCTCACAAACATAATGACAAGAATTGCAAAACCTAAACCTCCTATCCATTGGGTGAAAGAACGATAAAACAAAACAGCTTTCGATACGCTTTCCACATCGTCAAGAATGCTTGCCCCCGTTGTTGTATATCCCGAATAGGATTCAAATATGGCATCGGTCAAAGTGAAATCCTTTGCATCAAAAGCGTATGGCAAAGCCCCGAAAAGAGGTATCAAAATCCACATCAGCCCTACTATCAATCTGCCGTCCTTTTTTGAGATATTGGTATGAAAGTTGCGATTGCCATAAGCAACCAATCCGCCAATCAAAGCCACAATGGCAAAAGCATAAGCAAAATAAACACTCTCCCTTTCTCCATAAAGAAGCCCCACAATGCCCGAAAGCAGAAACATTCCGCTCAAAAGCAACAAACAGCTGCCCGAAACATAAAAGAATATCCTGCTGTTGAACTTGTAAGGTCGAAAGTTCATGAAACAAATCGCTAATTAAACAACTTCATCAACTTGTTTGCCGATTCCGGAATGGTGAAAGCGACCACCTTGTCGCCTGCCTGAATTTGCACATTGCCTCTTGCTATATATGCAACGCCGTCTCTGATTACTCCACCTATGTTTACGCCCGAAGGGAGGTCCAATCGCATGATTTGTTTCTTTGTTATCGGAGAGCCTTCCTTGACAAGAACCTCAATCACTTCGGCATCTATTCCCGACAACCACTTGCTTGAAGTAACGTCTGCCCCGAGTGTGAAGCGTGCAATGTAGCTTGCGGTAATCAGCTTCTTGTTTATGATTGTGTCGATGCCGATTTCTTGCGACACATCAATGTAGCTGACATTCTCAACCAAGGCAATGGTCTTTTTTACTCCCTGTTTGTGAGCGTGAAGACAGGAAAGAATGTTGGTTTCGGTGCTTCCGCTCACCGCAATAAAAGCATCAGTTTCCTGAATGCCCTCGTCAATGAGCAGAGATATGTCATTGCCGTTGCCGTTTATTATCATCGTTTTATTCAAATCGTCAGCTAATTGAAAGCAACGTTCTTTGTCTTGCTCAATCAGCTTCAAGCGCATATCACCTTGAAGGTTCAGTGCAGCCCTTCTTCCGATGCGTCCACCGCCAAGTATCATTGCACTTTTGATAACATAATCCCGTTTGCCGCCAAGCTCCTTTATCAACTCAATACTTGAAGGCTTTGCAATCAAATAAACCAAATCGCCTTTCAAATACTGATCGGGTCCGCCGGGTATGATAGTTTTGCCTCTACGTATTATACATATTGCTCTGGCTTCAAGTTGCGGATAAAGCACTGCCACTTCTGCCATTGACTTTCCCAATATCGGTGCATCAGAATCAAGCCTCATCATATAGACCGACAGCAAACCATTGGAGAAATCAAATATCTCTGTTGCGGTGTTGCGTGTAAGAAGGTTCGTTATCTCCTTTGCCGCAATTCTTTCGGGACATACCAACTCATCGACCCCCATTCCCTTGAACATATTCTTGTTATCCTCATTCAGATACTCAATTGAGTTCACTCTTGCAATGCAACGCTTTGCTCCGAGACGCTTTCCGAGAATGCAGGTCATCAGATTGATACTCTCTTCGTGCAGTACGGCAATGAGCAAATCGCAAGACGAAATACCGGCTTGCTTTAATGTCTCCATGGAAGTTGAGTTGCCTGCAATGGTAAGCAGATCCGATTCGCTTTGAAGCATGGTAAGCAAATCCGAGTGAGGATCGACAACGGTGATATTATGTCTGATTTTTGACAAACTGCGTGCCAAGTGAAAGCCTACCTCTCCGTCTCCTGCAATGATAATATCCATGACAATGTTTCCTTAATTCTATCTTGTAAAAATACAATCGGCAAAGGTAGCTCTTTTTTACGAAACCAAAACAAAAAGAAAGAGTGTTTCGCTCTCGAAAATTCAAAACAGCAAATCTGCCTTTCACAAACGGGCTATCCACAATTCAAAAACAACAAAACAACATCTTGATATTACAAAGTGATTATCAGAGAATTACAAAACGCCGTTTTAGTGCAATCAAAACGCCGTTTTATTTTCGTAAAACGGCGTTTTGGCAAAATAGATCGGCGTTTTGGTTTAAGCGTTTTGCTTGACTATTTCCAACAACTGTTCTCCGTATTTTTCTATCTTCTTTTTCCCCAAGCCCTTAATCTCACCAAGGGCTTCCAAACTTTGAGGTCGCTTTGCACAAATACCGTCCAAAACTGCGTTTGAGAAAATACAGAATGCAGGGAGTTTCTCTTGGTCGGCTTGTTCTTTTCTCCAATGTTTCAAGGCTTGATATAGTTCGTCTGTTTCTTGGTATAGTTTATCCAACTTCACATAGTCGTCGCTTTTATTTTCTTCTTTTTGTGTTGAAGCCTTGTCTTGATTTTTTGCTTTGCCGATATAGTTGTCATAGTATGTCCATTTGAGTTTGTCTCCTTCGGCAATAGTTCTGTTTTTCAACGAAAGATATTCATTAAGGTCGAAGTCGTTCTCTTGAATGTAAGCAAGCAGCCGCCATTTCAGCTCACACTCGTTGCCAAAGCGGGCAAAATTTTCTTCAATCTTCTCTTGGTCTTTTTCTGAGGCTTCTTTGGTGTCTGCACTCACCACCGCCTGAATGTAACTGTGGACAAGATAGGCTTGTGTGAGGAAGTAGTCGCCGGCTTTGACGCATCGCTCTTTCAAAAGTGGCTTGTTATTGATTATTGACCTCATTTGGTTGAGAAAACGTCTCGATACATCTATTATGTTTTCCTTTATTGCCTGCTCGACAACAGAGAAAGATTGTCGCAACTCGCCATCAAGATAGGGAAAAACAACATTGCTCAACTCTGTCTGCATGGAAAAGAGAGTCGAAAAGGAGAATATTTCTTCCAAACTTTGAATGTAAAATTCAAATCTGTCATTCTCAAAGGTTGTTTCGTCAGCTTGGTTTGCCGATTGCTCCTGCGAAAATGCGGTTATGTCGCTGTCGGTTATCACAACCGAGGGTGTGAATGGTGCGGCAAGCGTCAAGCCTTCCAATGTGCGGCAACGACTGATTGCAACGTAGTATTGTCCGTGTGTGAAGCAATTTTCGGTGTCTATTATGGCTTTGTCAAATGTCAATCCCTGACTTTTGTGAACTGTTATGGCCCAAGCAAGTCTCAAAGGGTACTGTGTAAAAGTTCCCGAAACCTCTTTTGTTATCTCTTTGGTGCGTTTGTTTAGCTCGTAACGACACTTTTCCCATGTGTAAGGCTCTACAATCACTTCCTTTCCGCCTTCGTTAAGTCTGACAACGATGTTATTTTCTTCTGCTTCGATAACTTCGCCAATCGAACCGTTGTAATATTCTCTTTCTGTGCCTGAATGGCTGTAATCGTTCTTGATAAACATCACCTGAGCGCCCTTTTTGAGTTCCAAAGTATTGCTGTTGGGGTAGCTTTTCTCGTCAAAGTCGCCCGTAATCTTGCATTCATAAAACACACTCGGAGAGTCGATTTGTGCAAGTTTTGTAGTGTTGATGTGGTCTGCCCTTCGGTTGTAGCTGCATAGTATAATACAACCCTCGTTGTCCTTTTCGCTGACCTCAGGCGAGTAACGAGCATTGAGAGCGTTAGTTATATTTTGAGTAATATGGTTTTCTCTCAAATGATTGAGTATGTTGATAAACTCTCTGTCGCTCTGGCGATAAATATGGTCAAGTTCTATGGTGTGGAATTGGGACATCTGCCATGCAAGAGAAGAAAAGAAATATGGCGTTTGGTAATATTCTGAAAGTAACTGCCACTCATTCTCGGGCATAACGGGCGGCAACTGACTCAAATCGCCAATGAGCAACATCTGAACGCCTCCGAAAGGTCTGTTTGAATAGCGATAGCGAATGCGTCTGAGGACTTTGTCAATCTGTTCCAACACATCGGCTCTCACCATTGAGATTTCGTCAATAATGATAAGGTCCAAACTGCGAATGATGTCAAGTTTTGACCTCCTAAATCGCTTAAAATTCAATTTGTGTCCCGGAATGTACGGATCAAAATCAAGTTGCAAGAAAGAATGTATGGTTTGCCCTTCGGCATTAAGGGCTGCCACTCCCGTGGGAGCAAGAACGACATGACGCTTTTTGAGAGTTTTGACAAGGTTTTTGAGGAATGTGGTTTTTCCCGTGCCTGCTTTGCCGGTCAAAAAGATGTTTTTGTTTGTCTGTTCGACGTATTTTCGTGCCAACTCTAACTTTTGATTGGTTTCCATGGGCTGATATTTGAAAAAAAGCAAGTCCCGAAATATCGAAACCTGCTTGATATATATAGATTAGTTGAAAAGCAACAAAGCCAAACGCATCTTTATATGCGTCCTTCTTTGCTGCGACTATCTCTGTTCTTACTTTCGAGAAATTGCTTTCTTGGCTGCCTCTGCTATATTGACTGCTTTCAAGCCATATTTCACCATAAGTTCGTCAGGTTTGCCACTTTCTCCAAATTTATCGTCAATACCGATAAACTCCATAGGCATAGGGGCGTTACGAACCAAGAGTTGTGCGATGCTTTCGCCCAATCCGCCATTGTATTGATGCTCTTCGCAGCTGATAACACAGCCTGTCTTTTTTGCCGAACGCAATATAGCCTCGCCGTCCAAAGGTTTTATGGTGTGTATGTCCAAGACTTCGGCACTTATTCCTTCTTTTTCTAACATTTCTGCTGCCTGCAAGGCTTCCCAAACCAAGTGTCCGGTTGCCATGAGCGACACATCGCTTCCCTCATTCAAGACAACAGCCTTACCAATTTCAAAAGGCATATCCTCAGGAATAAACACCGGTACTTTGGGTCTTCCGAATCTTATATAGACAGGACCTTTGTATTCGGCAGCTGCTATTGTTGCTGCTTTGGTTTGGTTATAATCGCAAGGATTTAGCACAACCATGTTGGGCAACATCTTCATTAGTCCCAAGTCTTCCAAGATTTGGTGAGTTGCTCCGTCCTCTCCTAAGGTTATTCCTGCATGAGAGCCTGCTATCTTGACATTTGTGTCCGAGTATGCGACCGCTTGTCGTATCTGATCGTACACTCTTCCTGTCGCAAAGGCTGCAAAACTACCTGCAAAGGCGACTTTTCCGCTCAAAGCCAAGCCTGCAGCTATTCCAATCATGTCTGCTTCTGCTATTCCGCACTGTATCATTCTTTCGGGGAACTCTTGTGCAAACAAATCCATCTTTACCGAGCCTGTAAGGTCGGCACACAATGCCACAACGTCTTTATTTCGTCTGCCTGCCTCGACAAGACCTGCTCCAAATCCCGAACGGGTATCTTTGTTGCCTGTTACCTTGTATTCTTTCATCACTATTTAGCTAAGTTTATGCTTGTTGTTTTCTTAGATTCTATCTTAAATTCCTTTATTTGTGTTTTGGCTGCATCGGTTGCGTTTTTCGCTCTGACAACAACCATATATTGCCCCGGAAGAAGGGATAGTGTTTCTATCATCTGACCTTCTTCGAGATTGCATACCCATTTTGTTTCTTCACTATCCTTCACAAATATGCTTCCTATGAGGATTTGTTTTCCCTTGTTGAGGGTTAGTTGTCCCGATTGGGGGATTTCTATCGTTGTAGTAGCACTTTGTCCTACTTCAACGTTCTCTATTTTTAGTGAAGGCTTGGTTAATATCTCCAAATCGTACTTTCCGACTATGTATTTCTCGCTTTTGTTCAGCTCTTGCACGTTTACGACTTCCGAACTACCGGATTGTCTGACTATCACCGCCACATCTTTACTATTAAGTCTGTCTTTGCTGTCTTGGGAGGTGATTATCATGTTTCCCTGCGGCGTTTTAATCGGTATGACTGTGTGTCTTCCGGGGTTCAACTTGACGTTTTCGACTTTTACAGGGGGAAGTGTGTGCACCACTATGTCATAATTTATCAACGGGTCCAAAGTCAGAGTATCTGAAACACCATTACCATTTATTGTATGAATGAATGAGTAACGGAGTCTCTTGCTTTGGGCATCGTAAAACGTCATGGGAACATTGGTTTCGCTCGCTTCCGAATAGCTGTCCAAAAGATTGATTTGCGAGGTTGTGTTGTTGAGTGCTTGAAGTACCACATCATTCAAGGCTCTCGAAAAGTCAATCTCGTTTGTCGCCTCATAATAGGCTCCTGCACACTCAAACGATTCTCTCATTCCTCTCCCTATTCCTATAATAAAGGGTTTGAGAAATGCTCCTTGGGTTTGCAGTTGTGCCGATACCTGACATACTTCTCCCGAACACTCATCTGTTCCGTCTGTAATCAGGATTACAATATTTCGACAGCCGTCACAGTCAGGAAAGTCGGCAACACAGCGTTCCAAAGTGCTTGCTATGGGTGTTGTCCCCTTGGGAACTAAGGCTCGGAGCTTGGCTTTGAGTTGCTCGAAGTTGTTGGCAGAAAATCCCACTTCCAATTTGGTATCATCACAGTCCTGCGGAGGATAGTCCTTTGTGTGTCCGTAAGCTCTCAATGCCACTTCCACGTTTGGTTTGCCCGCAAGAGAATCGATAATGTTGGAAACAAGGTTCTGAGCAATCTTTATTTTGGTATTGCTCTGCCACATTCCGTACATACTATTTGAACAATCGAGTATGAAAAGTATTCTCGTAATTTGCTTTGTGTCCTTTCGTTGAGATGTACCTTGATTTGCTCTTTGCGACTGTACGCTTTGAGAGAGCAAAAGCACAACTATCAAAAGTATTATCTTCAAATTACGATTGTGTGTCATGAATATGCTGTTCTATGTTTAGTAGTCGCCCAAAGTTTCTTTCAACTGAGAGAGTGCTTGTGAGGCTTGTTCGTCGTCGGGAGGTGTTCCGTGCCATTTGTTCTTGTTTTGCATGAAATCAACTCCGTATCCCATTTGTGTATGCATCAAAATAACAACCGGTTTTCCCTGCTTTGTTTTTTGCTTTGCAAGTTTCAGTCCTTCGACAACTGCGTTCATGTCATTGCCTTCCATTTCTACAACTTCCCACATGAAGGCTTCAAATTTTGCTCTGAGGTCTCCGAGTGAGCAAACTTCGTTTGTGCTTCCGTCAATTTGAAGATTATTGACATCTATTGTAGAAATGAGGTTATCAACATGATTTGCTCCTGCAAACATGACGGCTTCCCAAATCTGACCTTCCTGCAATTCTCCGTCTCCATGCAAGGTATAGACCAATTTTTCGTCCTTATTCATCTTTTTTGCCAAGGCTGCTCCGATTGCAACCGAAAGTCCTTGTCCCAAAGAACCCGATGCCTGTCTTACTCCGGGTAGTGAGTCGTGTATGCTCGGGTGTCCTTGAAGTCTTGTTCCCAAACGACGGAATGTTCCGAGTTCTGAAACAGGGAAGTAGCCTCTTCGAGACAATACACTGTACCAAACGGGGGATATGTGTCCGTTTGAGAGAAAAAACATATCCTCTCCTGCTCCGCTTCGGGTGAAATTGTCAATATCAAACTCCATTGCATCAAAGTACAATGCAGTCATAAAGTCTGCACAGCCCAAACTTCCTCCTGGATGTCCGCTCTGACAGCCATTGACCATTCGTATTATGTCTCGTCTCACCTGAGTTGCAATGTCCTGCATTTGCTTTACGTTTGCCATAGTTTCTTTTCTTTGTTTTCTGACTGCAAAGGTAGGCATTTTTTGCTTAATCAGCCCTCTTGAAGGCAATAAAAATAAGCCTTAAACGAATTTAAGGCTTATTGATATGTTGCATTAACTCAACTTATTTGAGTAGCATGAGAGTTCCTTTTTGAGTATGTGGTTTGCCTTCGGTATCTCTGAAACTTATCACATAGACGTACGTTCCCGAAGGGCAGACTTCGCCTTTGCTCCTTCCGTCCCAACCGTGTGTAATGTCTTCCGAATCAAACACAAGTACACCTTGGCGGTTGTATATGTTCATTCTGTAATCCGAAACGTCGGCTTGTGCCGGCTTGAAAAGATTATTTTTATCCGAAAGCGGCGTAAAGGCATTCGGTACAAACAACTGACTTCTCACAGTATCTCTTTGCGAGATTTCGGGGGCTTTTTGAGTGTCGGTTTTAAGCTCTCGATTTATCGAAACCGTTTTCTGTGGCAAAGGGTTGCCGTTTCGGTTTTTTTCAACCTTTTTCGGTTCTGCCGCAATTATATTTGGATTTTTCGATGAGGCATTTTCTTGCTTTGTCTGCACGGTTGAAATTTGCAAATTTTCGCCTTGAAGATTTGTTGCGGCAGAGTGGTTTTGCTCTTTCGCCGTTTCGTCAGAATAAAACGGCGTTTCATTTATTTCTTTCGGCGTTTTGGCAGAATAAAACGGCGTTTTGCTCTGCTCTGATTTAGAAGTATTTACAGCGAGTGAGTTTTCAGTATTCTTTGTTTGCGAAAGAGTTTGCGAAGTCTTGCTTGTGCTACCTTTTGGTGCTGACACAAGAAGTGCGACAAAGCCCGCCAACACAAGGGTTACGGCAACAATCGAAACAACAAGACCTGTGTGCCTTGGCTTTGCAACTTGTTTTGAAATGTTGTCCCACATTGCCTCGGGGGGTTGCTCACTAAAATTCTTCAAACGCTCTCTGAACTCTTCAAAATTCTTATCCATATCTTCCATCTCTGCTTCTGTTTTTTTCATTAAGGTGTTTTCTCTATTTAATTCCCATGCTTTCAAGTTTTGACTTCAAGATTTTCTTTGCCCGAAAGTTCATTCCTCTGAGCGAAGACTCGTTTGCGTTCCACATCTGTGCCAATTCTTTGTACGAATAGCCCTCAATCTCGACCAAATTGAAGACTATGCGACATTCCTCGGGCAACAACGCCACCAATTTCAGCACATCTTCGGTCGAAAGAGCCGAAAGTTGCAACGGCTTGTCGCTTATCGTCTCATATTCCTGAACATCTACAAAGCGATGCGACTTGTCATAACGATAATAGTTCAAAGCATAATTGACAAAAAGCCTCCTTATCCAGCCTGCAAAGGAACCCTTGAACTCAAACTTGTCCAACTGAGCAAATGCCTTGATGAAAGCATCTTGAAAAATGTCCTCTGCGTCTTGTCGGTTGCGAGCATAACGAATGCAAACGCCAAACAGCATGGCAGAATGCCTGTCATACAATTCTCTTTGAGCCACAGGGTCGTTTTTCAGACACTTTTTTATCAATTCTTCGTCGGTTGGTTTCATGATTTTCGGCTTAATGACACTTATTTTTTGTCCTTTGTTTTGTCAAAACGGCGTTTTGATCGGATAATACACTGTTTTAATACAACAAATGGCTTTGGAAACGAAAATAAAAACCAAAGTTTGAACTATGAGATTAAATATCAATCGAACGAATTACTCTTTGAGTGAGGTTAAATAAAAGAAACGGTACGACATCTGTAAGCCGGGTTCTGTCGGGTCTGCACTTGCAAACCGTTCTATCATTAATCTACTGCCTGCCTCGCGACAAGCCTCTAACGACCTACCCCTCGGAAAGGACGAGCAGCCCCATGCTCCGATATACTTGGTCTTTCAACTCATAAGGTTTACCCCTGAGACCTATCACTAAGCCCCAGCGTGAGCTCTTACCTCACATTTTCACCCTTACCTGCAAAAAACAGGCGGTTGTTTTCTGTGGCACTGTCTGTCAGAACGCAAGTTCCGCCAACCCGTTAGGTTGTATGATGCTCTGTGTTGCCCGGACTTTCCTCTCCGAAACAAAGTCTCGCAGCGATAGAACAATGCCGTACCGTTATTGTTTCTTATTCTTTCAATGCCGAATTGGCAGCACGCTTTCTTGCAACCTCGTCAAGCAAAATTTTTCTTATCCTTAAATGGTGCGGAGTAATCTCCAAATATTCGTCTTCGGCTATATATTCCATCGCTTCCTCCAAAGAGAACTTCTTTGCAGGGGCAATATTCACCTTTTCATCAGCACCTGCCGAACGCATATTTGAGAGTTTTTTGGTAATTGTAAGGTTTATCACAATATCGTCGGGTCTCAATCCTTCTCCTACGACCATTCCGGTATATATCTCTTCGCCCGGAGAGACGAAAAAGGTTCCTCGGTCTTGCAACTTGTTGATTGAGTATTCTATTGCAGTACCTGTCTCCTTTGCAATCAAAGCTCCCATTCGTCTTCCGCCGATTTCTCCTTTCCAAGGCTCATAACCTTTCAATCGGCTTGCCATTACAGCTTCACCTTCTGAGACGGTGAGAACGTTGTTTCTCAATCCGATGATACCTCTTGAAGGAATGGTAAATTCGATGTGGCTTCTGTCGCCCTGAGCTTCGATGCTGTCAATCTCACCCTTGCGTGTGGTTACCAATTCTATCACTTTGCCGGCAAATTGTTCGGGAACGACTATGGTAAGTTGCTCTACCGGCTCGCACTTTACTCCGTCTATTTCTTTGATTATTACTTTCGGCTGACCAACTTGAAGTTCGTATCCCTCCCTTCGCATTGTCTCTATAAGGATAGAAAGATGTAATATGCCGCGACCATAAACTATCAGACTGTCGGGAGAATCTGTTTCCTC
Organism: Bacteroidales bacterium; assembly: GCA_004551865.1. GTDB lineage: Bacteria > Bacteroidota > Bacteroidia > Bacteroidales > P3 > Onthomorpha. The sequence continues at coordinate 10,547 of SFPR01000009.1, read as the reverse complement.
AACTCTCAGAGCCAAGTTCTTTTCAAGCTCTGCGAACAATCTCTCACGAAGATGTCGCGAAGTAACATACTTTCCGTCTCTGCCATAAAAGGGAGAATTGTTGATTGTAAAGAGCATACTCATTGTCGGATCATCGACTTTGATTGGCTTCAAGGGCTCCGGATTTTCCAAATCGCAGATGCTGTCGCCTATGTCGAAGTTTTCCAATCCCAAAACGGCACAAATCTCTCCCGCTTCGACCGGTGTTTTGATTTTTTCCTTCGCCAAACCTTCAAAAACATAAAGTTCCTTCACCTTGGAACGCACCATCTGACCATCGGCCTTGGCAAGCGTTACATCTTGTCCTGCAACAAGCGTTCCCCTGTGCAAACGTCCGACTGCTATTCTGCCTACGTATGATGAATAATCCAAAGAAGAAATCATCAGCTGAGTATTTCCTTCTTCGCATTTGTACTCCGGAATATGCTTTATTATCATATCCAAAAGATAAGAGACGTCTTCGGTCGGCTGTTGCCAATCTTCACCCATCCAACCCTGCTTGGAAGAACCATAAACCGTCGGAAAGTCTAACTGTTCTTCGCTTGCACCGAGCGAAAACATCAAATCAAAGACTTTTTCCTGCGTTTCGACAGGATTACAGTTGGGTTTATCAACCTTATTTATCACAACAATGGGTTTAAGGTTCAATTCGATTGCTTTTTGCAGCACAAAACGTGTCTGAGGCATCGGTCCCTCAAAAGCATCGACCACGAGCAACACTCCGTCCGCCATATTAAGCACTCGTTCTACCTCTCCACCAAAATCACTGTGTCCCGGAGTATCAATAATGTTGATTTTGTATCCTTTATACCTTATTGAGACATTCTTGGACAAGATTGTAATTCCTCTTTCTCTCTCAAGGTCATTGTTATCGAGTATAAGCTCCTTGGTTTCTTGATTATCTCTGAACAGCTTTGCCTGATACAACATTCTGTCCACAAGAGTTGTTTTGCCATGATCGACATGGGCTATGATTGCAACGTTTCTTATATTTTGCATTCTCGTCTTTTATATACTATGTTTATCGTTATATTTAATTCACTCAAAGATAGAGCATTACAAAACGGCGTTTTGGCGAAATAAAACGGCGTTTTAATTTGCTGAAACGGCGTTTCGTATCTCTGAAACGGCATTTTGCAAACCTGAAGGCTCTTTGCCGCCTGCCGAGGCAAAATGTTTTTGTCCTCCTCCGCCACCTTTGATATGCTTTGCAGCCTGACGGATAATTTTGGAGGCATCTTTGCCTTCTGCAACCAACTCATCTCCAAGCAAAAGGTTCAAGACAGCTTTGCCATTTTGGTTTCTGTATGCGACAAAGCAAATCCTGCCAAAATCATTTTTGAGTTTGAAAGCAATATCTTTCACCATTTCCGGATTGATATCCCCGCAATCTGCCTCCACATAGTCGATTGTTCCTATATGTTGAATTTCTTTTTTGAGAAGTTCGGCAAGTTGCATGGCTTTTTCTCTATGCATTTTTTCCAAATTTGCTCTCAGATTGGCATCTTCTTCAACCAATTTCTTTACAGACTGAACCACATTTGGACTTGCGGCAAAAAATGAGCTTATTTCTTTCATTGTATCAACCATTGAGTTGAAATACTCTTCACAAACCTTGCCGCTGACAGCCTCTATTCGCCTTACACCTGCAGCAACTGCTGTTTCGCTCATAATATTGACCATTCCGATACGTCCGGTACTGCTTGCATGAGTTCCTCCACAAAGTTCTATGCTCTCACCAAAGCGTACACATCTTACCTTATCGCCATATTTTTCGCCAAAGAGTGCCATTGCTCCCATTTCTTTGGCTTGTGCTATCGGTATATCGCGGTATTCGTCAAGCGGAATGTCCTCACGAATTGCCGCATTGACAATTCGTTCTACTTGTCTTATCTCCTCATCGGTTACCTTGCTATGATGAGAAAAGTCAAATCTCAACTTGACGTCATCGACGTAAGAGCCTTTTTGTTCGACGTGCGTTCCCAACACCTGACGCAAAGCGTTGTGAAGAAGATGTGTCGCAGTGTGGTTCGCTTCTATCGCATTACGCTTTTCTTTGTCCACTTTCATCAAGAAAGGCTTGTCAAGAACACTCGGCAACTGCTTTACGATGTGGAGAGTCAGCTGATTTTCTTTCAGAGTGTCCGTTATGCTTGTCTTTCCTCCCTCATTTTCGATATAACCGCGGTCTCCGATTTGTCCACCCATCTGTGCATAGAACGGAGTTCGGTCAAAAACCAACTGATAGCAGGTATTGTTTTTGTTTGTTACCTTCCTGTATCTCAAAAGTCTGCCTTCGGTTTGAAGAGTGTCGTATCCGACAAATTCTCCCAAGCCTTCAAACGGCACAATCTCCACCCAGTCGTCAGCAAGGCTCTTTGCGGCATTGCGAGAACGCTCTTTCTGTTCGGCAAGGTTTCGTTCAAAACCTGCCATATCAACACTGTAACCTTTCTCTTGTGCCATAAGTTCGGTCAAATCAATAGGGAAACCGTAGGTATCAAACAATTCAAAGGCAAAGTCTCCGTCTATTGTCTTGTCTTGTCTTGTCGATATGTATTTGTCAAACTTCAATATACCGTTTGACAGAGTTCTGAGGAAGGATTGTTCTTCTTCTCTGACTATCTTCTCGATGAGTATTTGCTGGGTTTTGATTTCGGGATATTGGTCGCCCATTTGCTCTACCAAAATCGGTATCATCTCGCAAAGGAACGGCTCTTCAAATCCGAGAAAAGTGTATCCGTAGCGGACGGCACGTCTCAATATTCGGCGTATTACATATCCTGCTTTGGCATTTGAAGGCAACTGTCCGTCGGCAATGGCAAAACAAACTGCTCTTATATGGTCTGCACATACTCTCATGGCAACATCTTTATCATTGTCGCCGCTTCCGTATTTTGCAGAGGCTTTTTGGCTCAAATGTTTAATCATTGGCTGAAATACATCGGTGTCATAGTTTGACTTCTTGCCCTGCAAAACCATGCAAAGACGCTCAAAGCCCATTCCGGTGTCGATATTTTTCTCCTTTAGAGGCACAAGACTTCCGTCTGCCATACGATTGTATTCCATAAACACCAAGTTCCAAATTTCAATCACCAAAGGATTGTCCTTATTGACCAAGTCTCTTCCGCAAACTTTGGCTTTTTCTTCGCTGCTTCTCAAATCGACATGGATTTCCGAACAACCGCCGCAAGGACCGGTCTCTCCCATTTCCCAAAAGTTGTCCTTCTTGTTTCCAAAAAGTATTCTATCTTCGGCAATGTGGCTTTTCCAATAGTCGTAAGCCTCTTTATCGGGTTGAAGACCCTCTTTTTCGTCTCCTCCAAAGACGGTTACATATATTATATCCTTGTCTATTCCATATACTTCGGTCAATAGTTCCCATGCGTATGCGATTGCTTCCTTTTTGAAGTAGTCTCCGAAAGACCAGTTACCGAGCATTTCAAACATTGTGTGGTGGTAGGTATCTCTTCCGACCTCTTCCAAGTCGTTATGCTTGCCACTGACCCTCAAACACTTCTGACTATCTGCCGCACGTAGGCAGTTCTTGGTCGAATTGCCCAAAAAAATGTCCTTAAACTGGTTCATGCCGGCATTTGTAAACAATAAAGTGGGGTCATTCTTGACAACAATGGCAGAAGATGGTACTATGTTATGCCCTTTGGAGGCAAAAAAATCCAAAAACTTCTTTCTTATTTCGTTGGAGTTCATCATATCAACAAATATTTTTGTATTTATCATCTCTTTATTTCACATCGCAGGGGCAAAACCTGCCTCTGTGGGAAATTAAAGCCTGCAAAGATACAAAAAATTCCATAGATACTCAGAGCTATGTCGGACAGATAGCAAAATAAAACGCCGTTTTGACAAAATAAAACGGCGTTTCAATCGGACAAAACGGCGTTTTATTTTGCTGAAACGGCGTTTTAGAACACTCTATCTTGATTGCTGAATTTGTTCGTACTTGTTTGTGTTTGAAGGATTGACCTCTTTCAGAATTTCTATCACTCTCGATTTTTCGTTTTCGGGAGCTCCTTTGAATATATTGACGATTTCGTCTGCCTTGGCGTCAAAAAATTGTTGCACTGCGACCAAATCAGATTTTTCTCTGTATGCTCTGCGAATGTTTTCTATCGCTTCGATGATGTTTCCGCGTGCTTCGCTCTGACTTTCACCCGTCATCATGTCCAAACCAAGCCTATGATACTGATAGTTTGCCGTTCTCAATGTGCGATAGGTCGTATTGGTATAATTTTCTGCCATCCAATACTTGTTTTTCCTGCTTTCAGCTCTCTTCCAGCCTGCATTGGGAGAGCGTTGTGCGGCTGTAATGATGTTGTTGCACACATTAAAGTACTCCGTTCCTCCGTTTTCGGCAAACGAATCGGCATCTAATGCCAAAAAGTAGTAGAGATAGAATGCCACTGTGGAGACAAGATTGTTGGTATAGTTGTTTTCGTCAAATTCCAAAGTCTGTCCGTCAATATATTTGAACGAGACATTTTGCTCTTGTGTGTTAAGGAGAGTTGTGGTATAGGAAGATCCATAAACGGGTCGCCGCAACATCACATTGAAATCACCGGTAAAATCTTCCTGTGTGGCGTGTTCTTTAATATTTATGGAGATACTGCCTTCTATCTTCTCATAATCTTCATACGTTTTGTCGGTCCAAGCTCTCTGATTGATAAAATCGTTCAAGAACTCTTGAATATTTTGAAACACAGTCTTGTCTGTGCCTTGCAACTGGGCGGAATTGACACTCACACTCACCTTAAATTCTTGTGAAAAGACAAAAAAATTAAGACTTGTGGCAATCAAAAACAACAACACCTTCTTCATCTTGGTCGAAATTTTGGTTTTGAGACTATTTTTCTTTTTCCTGCATTACCGAAATCAACTTCGATACTATTTCTTCGGCAATTTCGGCTTTTGATTTGAGGTCGGTGGTGATAGTTTGCCCATTTGAATCTATCATGGTTACCTTGTTGGTGTCGTAACCAAAGCAGGCATTTTTGTCTTTCAAAGAGTTGAGAACGATAAAATCAAGGTTCTTCTTTTCAAGTTTGGCTTTTGCGTTGTCAAACTCGTTATCTGTTTCGAGGGCAAAGCCTACAAGGGTTTGTTTGTGGCTTTTCATTTTGCCGAGAGTGGCAAGTATGTCTTTGGTAGGCACTAATTCGATTGTTAATGCCGCATCTGCTTTCTTGACTTTTTGAGTAAATACATTCTTTGGGGTATAATCGGCAACGGCTGCCGAAAGTATTGCGGCGTCCGAGCGTTCAAAAGCCGCCGTTGCGGCATCATACATCTGCGAAGCTGAGGTTACGTCCGTTCTTTCAATCAAAGGGTTATTGGTTTTGATGTTTGACGGTCCGCAAATCAACAAAACCTTCGCTCCTTTTGCCGCAAGATTTTCTGCAATGGCAATTCCCATCTTGCCGGAAGAGTTGTTGCCGATAAATCTTACGGGATCGATTTGCTCGTAAGTTGGTCCTGCTGTAACGCAAACTGTCTTTCCGCAAAGCAAGTTGCTGCTTTCAAAATACCTTTCGACCTCTCCGAATATTTGTTCGGGTTCTGCCATTCTTCCCTTGCCGCTTGCACCGCAGGCAAGCTCACCCGAGTCGGGTTCAATCAGCTTTACACCTCGATGCAGCAGCGTTTGCAAGTTGTCTTGCACCCCCTTGTGATTGTACATCTTGGTATTCATTGCAGGGGCAAGGAAGACAGTTTTGTCAAATGCCAAAAGAGTGGTCGTAAGACAATCATCTGCAATGGCATTTGCATATTTGCCGATAACGTCTGCTGTTGCCGGAGCAACCACAAACACATCTGCCCAATCCGAAAGGCTGATATGTTCGGTCGTCTGACCATTATTTGAAAACATTTCGCTGTAAACGCCATTGCAAGACACGGTTCGCAAGGTTGTTTCGGTAACAAAGTTGAGTGCATTCTTAGATGTAACAACTTTAACCTCACATCTGCTCTTGACAAACAGCCTCACAAGATTTGGAATCTTGTATGCCGCTATTCCTCCTCCTATGGCGATTGCGATTTTGGCTTTCATTGGTGGTTTGAGTGGGAGGTTATCTTATTCTTCTTTTTGTTTTGCTGTTTCTTCTTGAGCAACTGTTTCCGGTTTTTTGTAAACCAATTTGTCGTCAAGGTATTCCTTTATTGCAATAAGGTATGGCTTTGGAAGTTGTTCGTAATATTTTGCCACTTCTATTTGCTCATGATTTTCCGACATTTCGTCTGCGTTGTCTCCTACCGAAAATTCTTCAATCTTTTTGTAGAGTTCTTGTTTCAAATCGGCGGCAATCTGGTCTGAACGCTTGCTTAACATTGCTATTGTCTCATAAACGTTGCCTGTTACGTTACTAAAATCGTTCAAATTGCGAGTTTGGATGCTTGTGTCTGCTTTTGTCTTTTTGTAATCCATACTATTTTATTCTCTTTTTTTGCTTCTTATTTAATGGTTTCAAGTTTTTCTTTTGCTGTTTTGTAAATTGCTTCAATCTTTTGCTTTTTGGCTTTGTCCTGCATGGTATTAAAAATTGCGTTATAGCGTTCGCAGTCCATCACCACGTTCTGATAGCGTTCTTTTTGCTTGCTTTCGATGCTCTTTTCTGCATATTCATACCCTGCAAGCACAATATAGTACATTGCTTCTTCTCTATACTCGGTTGCATCGGGATAATCGTTCAAAAAGTTCTTCAAACTCGTTTGTGCTGCTTGGTATGCAGAAGTTTTATAGTAGTTGTAGGCGTTCACATAGTCCTTTTTGATTAACTTTTGACGCAATTCGTCCATCAGTTTGTTGGCTTGAGGAACTCTTTCGCTCTTGGGATATTTATCAATGTAGGCTTGAAAGTTGTTTATTGCCTGTTTGGTAAGAGTTTGATCAAGAGAATATTCGGGAGATTCAAGATATTTGCAATAGGCTGCCTGAAAGAGTGCTTCCTCTGCAAGTTTGGAATAAGGAAACCACTTCACAAAACTCTCAAACTGGTATCCCGCCGAATAGTAATCCTTGCTTCCCATAAGGGACATACCATAGTAGAAATTTACTTTCTCAGCTGTCTCTCTTCCTCTGGAATATAAGAGCAGGTTCTCAAACAGCTGGTTGGCGTGAAAGTAGTCTTTTCTTTCGTATGCTTTCATTGCCGCCTCAAATTTGGCATCTTGGTCGTTACTTTTCAAGAGTTTGTTGTGGCTGCTTGAACAAGAAACACCCAAAATCGCAAGAACAATGCACAATATTGACAATTCTCTCCTCATGATTTTGCAAAGGTATGGATTATTTTCGAGTTAAACGTGGTTTTTGCCCACATATTTTGTAATTTTGCAGTAATTTTTCAAGCTGAGACAAGCAAATAACTAACACAAAAAGAAAGATGAGCGGAAATATTTTTGCGAAAATAACTCTCAAAAGGGTTTTCAAGTGGATAGGTATTGTAATTGCTGCATACATAGGTCTGTCTGTTTTGCTGACTTTGCTCTACAAGGTTGTCAATCCCCCGATTACTTTTCTGATGGTGCAAAGATGTGTCCAGCAAGCCTTTGACGACGAAAGGGAAGTTCGATTAAAGAAACAATGGGTTGATTTTGAGGAAATTTCTCCCAATATGGTAAAGGCTGTGATGGCGGCAGAAGATAATCGTTTCAAAAAACATAATGGTTTTGACTTTGAACAAATCCGACGAGCTGCCGAAGACGCAAAACGAACCGGCAAAAAGCCTCGCGGAGCAAGCACAATCAGCCAACAAACTGCAAAGAATGTGTTCCTATGCAACGCTCGCAACTATCTGAGAAAGGGTTTGGAAGTCTATCAAACGGTATTGATTGAGGCTTTTTGGAGCAAAAAACGCATCATGGAGGTCTATTTGAACGTCATAGAGTTCGGAGACGGAATTTATGGTGTGGAAGCAGCGTCCCAATACTACTTCGGACATTCGGCAAACAGTCTTTCAAAACGTGAAGCCGCCCTTTTAGCAAGCGTTCTGCCCAATCCACTGAAACGAAATCCCGCAAAGCCTTCAAAAAGTCTCAACAGAAAGGCAAACAGAGTGATGTATCTGATGAACAAAGTGGGAAGTGCAAATTTAGAATAGTTTATTCGGTTAAATAAAACGCCGTTTTGTCAAAATAAATCGGCGTTTCAGTGAAATAAATCGGCGTTTTATTTTTGCAAAACGGCGTTTTGAAAAAAAACAAACATGATATTGGTCAAAAAACTACAATTTATGATAAACTCAAAGGTTAAATCATTGTTTTCAATTTTAGTATCTTTATTGCTGATTTTGATATTGTTGCACACAAATGCAAAAGCACAGAACGAAATCTCGGACAGCTTGCGACACAACCGCAACAAGGCAGTGGGATTTATCACTCCCGCCTGCTTGATTGCAACCGGAGTGGCGTTTCATTACGTTCCGGCATTGCAACCCTTCAATCAGTTTGTCAGAGATGCCGTTCAAATCAATCTTTTCGGACGAACAAAAGCCGACAATTACGTTCAATATCTTCCGAGTGTGGCAATGCTCGGCTTAGATTTTGTTATGAAAGAACATTCAAGTTCGTTTGGCGAACGTGCATTAAGCCTTTCTTTGGGTTATTTGTTTATGGGTGCAGGTGTTCTTTGCGTTAAAGATAATTTGAGGCTGCTCCGACCTGATTCTTCTGCGTTCAACAGCTTTCCTTCGGGACATACCGCCACTGCTTTCCTTGGTGCGGAATTGTTTCGCCACTACTATCGCCACCTTTCGCCATGGTATGGCGTTGCGGCTTACACTTTTGCAGTTGCAACGGGCTTTGGGAGAATTTTTAACAACCGACATTGGTTTGCAGACGTTGTTTGCGGAGCCGGTGTCGGCATTTTGGCTGCAAGACTTGCAATTATGTTTTCGCCATACATCAGAAGCTTTTTTGCCAAAAGGTTATCATTGTTCAAAAAGGACAACACAAGCGTCTTTCTTTCCCCGATGGTTGAAGACAATACGGCAGGAATAAGTTTTTCAATGAGGTTTTGACAAAAAAAAGTCGGTTTCAACTTTACTCATAAAGCCGAAACCGACAAGCTCTTTCATCAAATGAAAGACATGAAATCTTAGACAATTACTTTTCTATCTCTTTCGAAATCTCGCTTCCTGCCTTAAACTTCAAAACTTTCTTTGCAGGAATGTTGATTTTTTCTCCTGATTTTGGATTGCGACCAACTCTTGCTTCTTTTTGTTGCACAGAGAATGTGCCAAATCCCAAAAATGAAACTCTCTCTCCTGATTTCAAATAATCAGATGTTACTTCCAAAAAAGCATCGTATGCTTTTTGTGCATCCGCCTTGGTCAATCCGGCTTTTTCAGCCATCTTGTCCGAAAATTCTTTCTTTGTCATAATCAATTGTTTTGTTTGTTAGTTTACGTCTGCAAAGCTACACTTTTTATTTTTATCCGCCAAATTTTCAAGCGTTTTTTTGTTTCTTGATTTCGGTTTTATGATTACTTTGAATAAAGTGGGTGTCTGATTCTAAATCCTCTCAAAAACTCTTCCGCTTTCATTCTCTTCTTTCCACTAATCTGAATATCAAGCAGTTTAATCACCCCATCATTGCAATTAACCTCTATTTTGTCCTTGTCTTCTATCCTCATTTCACCCACAGACGAAGGGTCAATATTTTTTTTCTCGAAATCAGCAAAAAAAACTTTCAAATGGTGAATTTTGTTTGTCTCTCTGTCCTCAAATTCCGCAAATGCAGCAGGATAAGGGCATAATCCTCTGATATGAGAAAGGATTTTTTCTCCGTTCCAATGCCAATCTATCAACATATCCGGCTTAAAAATTTTGGGGGCAGGACGGAGTTGCTCTTCGTTTTCGATTGTTTGCTCTTCCAATACGGGATTGTCCGAAAGCAAGACGGCAATGGTGTTTTTTATAAGGTCGGGTGCTTGTTGCATCATGGTGTCGTGCAACTCTCCTGCCGTCATTTTTTCGCCTATTTCTATCTTTTGTTGCAATATAATCTTGCCGCAATCAGTCTTTTCGTTCAACAAAAAGGTTGTTAAGCCGCTTTGCTTTTCTCCGTTCATGATTGCACGATTTATTGGGGCGGCTCCGCGATATTGAGGCAAGAGTGAGGTATGCAAATTGAAAGTTCCGTACTTCGGAATGGAGTATATGCACTCGGGCATCATACGATAGGCAACCACAACCTGCATATCGGGCTGTAAGTCTTCGATTTGTTTTTGAAACTCAGGGTCTTTGAGCTTCAAAGGTTGAAATACGGGTATGTGATGTTGCTGTGCGACAATTTTTACCTCAGGCGAAGTCATCTTCTGCCCTCTTCCCGATGGTTTGTCGCTTTGTGTTACCGCTGCAACTACATTATACCCCTGCTCAATCAGCCATTTCAACTGGTAAGCTGCTATCTCGGGAGTTCCATAGAAGATAATTCTTATCTCTTTCTCCTTCATAGTGCAGCCATTTTGAGAGCTGTAACGGCAGCTTCAACA
>SFPR01000093.1 GCA_004551865.1 Bacteroidales bacterium | reverse complement strand
GGCGGAAGTGTGCTGGATTGCTCGAAGGCGATTGCAGCAGGTGCTTGTTATGACGGCGATCCGTGGGATCTCATTTCCTACAAAGTGAAAGCACAGGCAGCTCTGCCGATTGTGGATATTATCACGTTAGCGGCTACAGGAAGCGAGTACGACTGCGGCGGTGTTATTTCCAGAACGGAGACGAATGACAAGATCGGTTATTTGGATCGGCACTTGTTCCCTGCCGTTTCGTTCCTGGATCCGACATATACGTTCTCGGTTAGCCGGAAACAGACTGCGGCGGGTATTGCCGACGCGATGAACCACACGATGGAGCAGTATTTTGTGGAGGACGCGACGCTGCTGAATGACGGTTTCTGCGAGTCAATGTTCCGCAGCCTCATGGCGAACGGACGCAAGTGTATTGAGAACCCCGAGGATTACAAAGCGCGTGCGGAGATGATGTTGGCTTGTACGTATGGTTGCAACGGCATTTTGGCGCTCGGTAACAGCGAAAGCGGTTGGCCTTGCCACGGCATCGAGCACGCTTTGAGTGCATATTACGACATTACGCACGGCGAGGGTTTGGCGATTATCACTCCGCGGTGGATGAAGCATATTCTGAACGAGCGCACTTTGCCGCGGTTTGTGAAATACGGCGTGAATGTGTTCGGTATTGACGCTTCGCTGGACGAATGGACGATTGCGAACAAGGCGATTGAGGCGACTTATGCGTTCTTTGAGTCGATCGGCATTCCGATGCACCTGCGCGAAGTAGGGATTGACAACAGCCGTCTGGACGAAATGGCACATCATATCGCTGTTAATGAGGGACTTGAGAATGCTTATGCGGCTCTGACCGAAAAAGACATCAAAGAGATATTGGTGGCAAGTTTGTAAGAAAAGCATTAAAATCTGCATCCAAAGTGCAGATTTTTTTGTGTCCGTTCGAAAAAAAAGAGATTTATTTGCATATTTCAGAAAAAAGTTGTAACTTTGCAACCAAATTTGCAAAGATGTCCGTTCAGAGAAATAGTTTGGCTAAAAAACAATCGCTCTCGAAGCAGTTGTATGATAGTGGTTACTTGTGGTCATATAAGGCTGCAGGGGATGAAGCTATGCTTCCTGACGAGGAGCTGATTTTGAATGGTTTGGCACATCTTGAGTTTGAAGACATGCCTATGCTTTTTGCTGCTTTCCCGTATCGGCAAATCAAGTCTGTTTGGCAGCGACGCATGTTGCCCTACCCTGATTACTATGGAACGCTTAACTTGCTTTTAGCGGCACTCTTCTTCCATATCAAATCACCCAAGAAATATACCTCTAAATATGTGGCATAACGGACTTCGTGAAAATACAGCGGACGTGTTCGAACAGGTCTCCCGTTTGAATTGCATCAAAGACTTGTACCTTTGTGGAGGAACAGGGATTTCGTTGCTCTTGCAACATCGTCAGAGCGAAGACTTGGACTTTGAGCTCCTGAACTACAGGGGTGACATCCGACATTTGGATGTTACTAACATAAATAATGAATTGGTCTCTGTTTTTCCGGAATGCAAGCGTGAGATATTAGGTTCGCAACATATCCAGTACTATGTTGGCGACCACGTGAAGTTATCGTTCTTTGAACCTAAAAACCGAGTTCCAGCCTTGCATACCGGCTTTACGTACAACAACCTCAAAACAGTTGACGCACAAGATGCTTTGGGAATGAAACTATTCACGATTACGGTCAGGAGTCTTTATCGTGATTATTATGATATTTATTCGTTGCTGCAAGCTGGTTTTTCTTTTGAGGAAGGCTTGGATTATGCATTGAAGTTTACCCGGCATCAGGTTCATTCGAAGGCGATTTTGTCGGCATTGATAACTCCCGCTCTGTATCCAAAGCCTCAGGATTTTGACATTATGCAGCCGAAATATAATGTCTCGGCAGAAGAAATGGCTGATTACTTTATGCAAGTCATTGCTTCCCGAAAGAAATAAATAACATCGTCCCCTCTCCGAGACGTAAAATATATTCCTAATGTAGTGTTTAATAGGTATATGTATGGAAACAGACTCATGAAAGCAGGCGATGCACTTTTGGGAATAGGAGGGACACTTGTGTCAATTTCACTACCTTTATTATGTTTTGGGGATGCTGCGAAAAGAGAGGCAAATGTAGACTACGAAACATTTAATTTACATTTTAAAAGTAAAATAATAAATCCAGGGCCAACTAGTGTTAAATATAATACAATGAAGAAGTTTTTAATTCTATTTGTAACAATGATTACATCTATTGTTGCGTTAGCACAAGATTTAATTGTAACAACCGATTCTAAAAAAATAGAAGCGAAGATAATTGAGATATCAAGCGATCAAGTTAAATATAAAGAATATGATATGCCAGACGGTCCTACATTCGTCTTATCAACGAAAGAAATCTCAATGATAATCTTTTCTTCTGGTAAGGTGATTCTTTATGAGCGCGAAGCGCCTAAAAATACGATAGTACAACAAAGATCAGGAAATGATTTTTTATACCGTACAGGTAATACATATGTCTATAATGGAAAACAAATGCGAGGAAAAGAATATGCTAACTTCCTAAAACAATATGATATAGACGCTTACAATAAATACCAACACGGGCATGTTGTTTCTACTGCAGGTTGGATATTGTTAGGCGTTGGCGTTGGTTTGGACATTGGTTTCTCATGGTGGTTACCTTATTCTGGATATGTGGGCTTAGCTTGCGAAATAGCATGTATACCAACTTTAATTGTTGGTTATGTACAAAAGCATCAGAGTGTGGATATATTTAATTCTAGTCGTAACTATTCAAAACAGGCATATTGGACTGTAACGGCTTCGCAAAATGGAATTGGATTAGCACTTAATTTCTAAAACCGATACAAATTGCTGTAGCACATTAGATTCGGTGTATAGCCTCAAAGTTTTAGACAACTTGCATAATTAAAAAAAAGCAGTACTTTTGCACTCGCTTACGTTAAGGCTCGTTACGACTCGCGGCTCTGCCGCTCAATGGAAACTCGCCTTACGCTACGCTCTCCCCATAGCAAACAGCCGTGGCTTGGTTTACTCTGGGGACCCCAAACAAAATGGTCAAATATGAAAATGAGTAAATGTAAAAATTTTTTATTCTTTTTGCTCGCGGTAATGACTTTTGCTGCTTGCACAAATACAAATGAGCAAATGAGTAAATGCGTAAATGACACATGGGACAAAGTCTTCCCGCTTAGTGAGAAAGTAAATCACCAAAAGGTATCCTTCCAAACCCAATACGGCTTCACGTTAGTTGGCGATCTTTACACGCCGAAAGCAAATGACAAATCACAAATCACAAATCACAAATTCGCCGCTTTAGCGGTGTCCGGTCCTTTCGGCGCAACCAAAGAGCAGAGCTCGGGTCTATATGCCATGAAGATGGCGGAGCGCGGGTTTGTGGCTTTGGCTTTTGACCCGTCTTTTACCGGCGAGAGTTCGGGCGAACCGCGTCGTACAGCTTCGCCGGATATCAATACCGAGGACTTCATGGCAGCGGTGGATTTCCT
>SFPR01000008.1 GCA_004551865.1 Bacteroidales bacterium | reverse complement strand
CCGAACATATCCCAGATGACATAACGCCAGTTGTCGAAGGTGCGCTTGGGAATATCGACCCCTCTGCTGATGTCATCTCGCAGCCACAGCTCGTTCAGTTCTTTGAACGAGATTTTACGCTTGCGATAGATGGTTTCTATCACCCAGACATATTTGGTTATCAAACTTTGTCCTCTTTCGTTGTCCATTTTTTCTATGATTTTTCTGCAAAAGTAAAACAAGGGTACGCCAAACTGTAGCAGAGGTTTGAGAAAAGTGATATTTTAGTCTCTTTTTCCTTCCATGGGAAACATAGAGATATGATGATACCATGTGATTGTTGTTACAGCCTTACTTCCACACCAATCATGCTTCTGCCAATGCAGAGAGGATAACCACCATAGCTGTCAAAACTCTTTATCGTCTCTTGAGCCATTATCGACTTACTGTTTGAGCTAATCGAATTGATGTTTCCGAAAACAGCACCAAGCGATGCCTTTACCGCAAAATTTTCACTGATATTGTACGCAAGCGACAAGCCTGCACTGCTTCCCAAACCATTGCCACTGAACTTATAACCGGCGTAATTGCTCTCATACCTCAACATTCCCACGCCGATAAATGGCGAAATGGCAAACGCACTCCTGTTGAAGTTAAATCCAATCTCCAAACCTGCATAAAAAGTGCCTGTCTCTTCACGCTTTTGGCTCAAAGCATCGTAGAAATAAGCCCCTCCGAAGCTCGACAAGTCAGCCTTTAAGGTAAAACCCTTCAAATCTATACCCATTTTTAGGTTCATTCCAAACGAAGTTACATCACATTCTTCGGGATTGACAACCGAAAGACAGCTCGGAGAAAGGTAACTGACTCTTCCGAACGACATCTCGGCAACGAAATTAACCTTTTTGTTCTGTGCATTTACCTGAAAAGCAAACAACACAATCGCTGCAAACATACAGCATCTCACAATTCTTTTTGCTACTTCTCTCATGTCGTTGTTATTTTAAGTGATTATTTTGCAAAGATATCATGTTATTTGAAATAGTCAAGATTTTGTTGCACAAAAAATAAAACAGGTTAGTTGTTATGTTGAAACACAATCTCATTTCGTAGTGGTAAGTCAATCTGACAAGAATTGTCTTGCTCTTTTGATATATCTCTTTGAAAGGAGCATATAAGAGGTTGCCACCAAAAGATTGACCGCTGTGAGTGCGGTTGCTATTCCCATAACGCCGAAGGCTTTTCCCAAAACAGAATAAAGCACATAGCTCAAAGCAGCCGAGGCAATCGAAACAATCATCGGTATGTAGGTTTTTTCAAAGTAGGTGAAGCTGTTGAAGTAATACAAAATCATTGAGGCAAATATTTGTGAGAGGAGCAGTATCGGCAGGAAGGATATGATTTCTTTATAGTTTTGCGGGAACACTCCCCACAGCAAAAGGAAGTATGTTCCTATCCACACTGCAAGCGACACTCCCAATAGTACGAGAAAGACAAGTTTTGCATTGCGATTGGTCTTGCGATTGAGGGTTGCCAAGTCTTTTTCTGCCAAAAAGTCGGGCAGCCACACGAAGTTGAAAGACTGAAAGACTATCAGAGGAATGGTGGCAAGGGTTGTTGCAAGGTTGTATGCTCCCATTGTTTCGTTGCCGCAGTACATCATCACAAATTGTTTGTCTCCGAAGTTGATAAAGGTGTTTATCAAGGCAACAGAACAAATAGGTAGTCCTATTTTGAGGGCTTTTGTAACATAGTTGCGGCAAAAGACGGCTCTCATCTGCCGTATCACACCTCCAAAGAACAGTATGCAAAGAAGCAGTTCGGAAAGGTAAGTGCAGCAAAGGCGAAGCATCACAGTGTCGGTGTCTTTGCTCAAATAGAGAACAAGGATTGCCGTTCCGTTGCAAAGAAACAAACGTATAAGGTTGAAGAATTGAATGTTCTTTATCTTCTTTGAGGAAATGAAATAGTAGGTCAAGAAGTTTGAAAATATCATCGAGGCTGTTGCCACAAAGAGATAGGGTCGGTAAGTGGTGTAATCGAATTGTGCATTCTCGCCTTTGTTTACTATGTTGAAGAACTTAAAGTCCAAGTCGGTGAGGTAGAAGAGCAGAAACACACTGCAGACAAACGAAAAGAGAAGAGTGGTGAGGGTAAAGAGCATAGAAGAGTTGCTTTGCTTGTCTTCCGAGGTCTGAACATAGAGCTTTGGCAGTGCAACATGATAGCCGAGGTTCAAAATCAAAGAGCAGCTCATCGCAAAGTTGTAAAGGTAACCATAAACTCCAAAGTCGTTCTTTGTCATCAGGTGAAGAAAGACGGGAATGAGCAGAAAGTTTGCTCCTCTTACCAATACATCGGTCGAAAGCAGAGATATGCACTTTCTTATGGCAGAATTGTCAAGCAGTTCTTTGAGTTTGTGCATACAGATTATTACTTTATTATTATGGATTTTATTCTCTTTGCTCCCAAGCGCTCGTTCAGCTTGTCTTTGAGTGCTGTTCTCATCATCATAAGCTCGCTTTTGAGAGCCGGAGCATTGACACACACATAGAGAACTTTGTCTCTCACATATACTCTTTTGCTTAGCTTCTTTACAATGCCGCCCGTAATCTCTTCCCATGCGTCTATGATTTCTCCCTCGTCAAACTCGACGCTTATGTCATGATTGTCAAACCACGATTGCAGAATGCTTTGCAACGGAAGCTCTTTTGCTTCTGACGTGGCACGATTTCTTTTGGGATAGTCTTCGCTTTGGTTCTTCATAGCTTGAATATTTTGGTACAGTCTCTCAATTCGTTGTCAATAAGTTCCTCTATGCGGCTTTGGTGAGTGTCGGTTATGAAAATCTGTCCGAACCTCTTGTCGGCAATGAGTTTGAGCAACATATTCACTCTTTGAAAATCGAGCTTGTCAAATATATCGTCTATCATCAGAAGAGGTTTGGTTTTGAGTTTGCTGCAAAGGTAATCAAATTGTGCAAGTTTGAGGGCAAGCAGATAAGTTTTTTGTTGTCCCTGAGAGCCGAAGGTCTTGACGGGATTGTGATTGAGACAAAAAACAAGGTCGTCGCGGTGAGTGCCTTTGGTGGTAAAGCCCAAAATCAGGTCTTTGTCTCTGCTTTCTTGCAGAAGCGAAAGAATGTCTCCCGAGTATGTTTTGTATTCAAGGCTTACTTGTTCGTCCTCTCCTGCAATGAGCGAATAATAACGAGAAAAGGGTACAGAGAAGTCCTCGAAGAAGTCTTTGCGTTTTTGTTGTATTGCAGCAGAATAGGCGGCAATTTGTTCTTCAACAATTTGCATCATCACCATATCGAGTGCCGCTCCGCTTTTGCAGTCTTTGAGCAGTTTGTTTCGTTGGCTCAGTGCTTTGTTGTGGCAAATGAGGGTTTTGAGATAGGTGTTGTCGTGTTGAGAAATGGAGACATCTACAAATTTTCTTCTCGTTTCGCTGCTTCCGTCAATCAGGTTGTGGTCGCCCGGGGTGATGATGACCGAAGGGAGCTTGCCTATGTGTTCCGAATGTCTCGAATATGCTTTGTCGGAATGCTTGAAGACTTTTTTGCCGGTGCGTTGCAGGGTGCAGCAATAGTTTTCTATGTTGTTGTTTCCCACACACAGACCGCTGACAGAAAAGAAATCTTCTCCCGACTTTATGGAGTCAAAATCGCTGTTGGTAAAATAGCTCTTGCAAAAACTGAGATAGTGAATTGCATCGAGAATGTTTGTCTTGCCAACGCCGTTATTGCCCACAAAACAGTTAATCCGATTGAAGTCTTGGTCAAATTGGGCGATATTCTTAAAGTTTGTGATTTTCAAATGCTTCAAGTACATAGTCTCTTATCTGTTCCATCAGCCACATGGGGGTGGAGGTTGCTCCGCTTATGCCGATTGTGTTGTATTTTGTCATTTCTTCTATCGAGATGTCTTCTTTGCTGCTTATCAAATAGGTCTGCGGTTTGTGTTGTTTGCAGAGTTGATAGAGATATATGCCGTTTGAGGAGTGCTTTCCGCTCACAAACAGCACGGCTTCCACCTTGTCGGCAAACTCCAACAGCGTTTTGCTTCTCGAACCTACTCGTTTGCAGATGCTGTCTGTTACAAGTAGTTCGCTTTCTTTGCCAAGTTGTTGTTTTCTTTGCCTTATTTGTTCCACTATTGTCTCAAACTCTTCTCTGCTTTTGGTGGTTTGAGAAAAAACATGAAGAGGTCGCAAAAAGTCAATCTTGTCCAAGTCTTCCATTTTGCTGACAACCACTGCCGTGTTGTCGGTCTGCCCCTCCAAGCCCACAACTTCGGCGTGTCCTTTCTTGCCAAAGATGACTATTTGTCCGTTTTGTTGTTTCATTTGCTCATAACCACGCTTTACATCGCGTTGCAACTTCAACACAATCGGACAAGTCGCATCAATAATCTCTATATTGTTTCTCTTTGCGGTAAGATAGGTTGCGGGAGGCTCACCATGCGCTCTTATCATCACTTTGCAGTCTCTCATTTTCTCCAAATCTCCCACTTCTATTATCTTTAATCCCAAGCGTTTCAACCTCTCTACTTCTTCGCTGTTGTGAACAATGTCCCCAATGCAGTAAAGAGCGTTGTTTTTTGCCAGCTCCCTTTCGCAGGTCTCGATTGCAGAAACCACACCAAAGCAAAAACCGGCTTGTTGTTCTATAATAATCTCCATGTCGAGTGTTTTGTTTGCTTTTGAAGAGCGAGAAAATCCTTTCTCGCTCTCTGTCGGGAATGCAAACCGCAATTTGGGCAGCATTCACAAGATGCAAAGGTAATTATTTTTGTAATTTTGCAGGCAAATTTTTTTGAGATGATTGAGTTCAAAAGCGTAGGAGTTGGCGATAGAAAAATCTTTGAACAGTTCTATCCTTACAGATACCACAGAAATGCCGAGTCTTCGTTTGGCAATCTGTGTGCTTATTCTTTTCTCTACTCGGGAGAGTATGCGATTGTGGATAACTGCCTTGTTACAAGGATATACTATCCGACCCCAAAAGAGGTTTCGTATCATTATCCCTTTGGATTTGGAGACTGTGAGAGGGTGTTGGATTTGCTTATTGAAGATGCAAGAGAAAACAACCTGCCTATGAGCATGGTTTGTCGCAAAGAGGATTTGACACAACGCCACAGAGAGCTTTTCGAGTTTGAAGCTAAGCGGGATTTTTTCGATTATCTCTATCTGAGAGAAGACTTGCAATACCTCAAAGGTCGCAAATACCAAGCCAAACGCAACCACATCAACAAGTTCTCTTCTCTCTACAATTGGACTTTTTCGCCTTTGAGAAGTGAAGATATGGAAGAGTGTATGTGCTTGGAAGAGTTGTGGTTACAAGACGCCGTTTTGAAGAACCCAAACGCCGAAACAGATTACCAAAACGAGAAAAGAATTATCCGATTCTTGATAGAAAATATGGAGGACTTGGGAGTTGTTGCGGCAGCGGTGAGAGTAGAGGGCAAAATTGTGGCATTCAGCCTTGGCAGCAGCATAAACAACGACACTTTTGACGTACACATAGAGAAAGCAGACCGCAACTTTGAGGGGGCATTTGCCATAATCAATCAACAAATGGCAGAGCATCTTCCCCAAAACTTCAAATACATAAACCGAGAGGAAGACTTGGGATTGGAAGGACTGCGAAAAGCAAAGCTCTCTTACCACCCTTATATGTTGATTGAAAAAGACATTGCAACACTATGCCTGAACCGATAAGACAGCAGGCAAAAGAACTATGGTGCAAGACCTTTGGCGATAGCGAAGAGTTTGTCGAAAGGTTTTTGAACTTGTATTTTGACAATCGACACTTCTTTTGCTCGGAAAACAATGGAGAGTTGCAAGCCATGCTCTTTATTTTGGACTATTCTCTCAGGATAAATTCCGCAGAATATAAGGGGGCATATCTCTATGCTTTCTGTTCTGTGCCGCAATACAGAGGCAGCGGATTGGCAAGTGGTCTTTTGCAACAAACCGAACGCATATTGTCTTCTTCGGGATATGATTATCTTTTTTTGATTGCAGCTTCCGAGGGGCTTATCGACTATTATGAGAGGCTCTCTTTTCGCTCTTGCCGTTCGCACAAGATGACAGCATACAAAAAGGAGCTTTCCGAAAGTATCAAGACCAAGAACCTTTGCTTTGAACGCTCACACTCGATAGACATAGCTGCATATCGACGCCTTGCAGAGACAAGAGACAACAGCGTTATGCACTCTGAGGGCGATTTGTCTTTGTATCAGCAGGGAGGATACGACATATACTATATGTCGGAAGAAGAAGAGGTGTGTGCAATGGCAGTTACGCTCAAAAAAGACGACAAAGTGGTGGTGTTGGACACTCTGGGCAAAGATGCCTCTTGTGCGGATTGTTTGTTGGGATATGTTTATACTCAAAACAATCAGTGCGATTTGCTGCAACCCTCACGCCTTTTGCAAACCCAAAGCGAAGATTTCCGCTCCCCATATATGATAAAATCCTTGCAAGGAACTCGAAACCCCCTTCCCGAAAGACTTTATTTCAACCTTCTATTGGATAAATGAACAAATAAACTTTGCTTTTTCTTGTTTGTTTGGCAAAAAACTATCTAATTTTGCAAAACAAAATAAAACGTTTTTGATATGGTATCTTTTACGATTTGCCTTTTGGCTTTGATTGTAGGCTATTTTACCTACGGACGTTTTGCTCAGAGAGTGTTTGGTGCTGATAGCAGACCGACACCTGCACTCACCAAAGCAGACGGAGTGGATTATATCCCGATGCCTACATGGAAATTATTTATGATTCAGTTCTTGAACATTGCAGGTCTCGGACCTATCTTTGGTGCAATCATGGGAGCAAAGTTCGGAACGGCATCTTATTTGTGGATTGTGCTTGGAAGTATCTTTGCAGGAGCAACTCACGACTACTTTGCAGGTATGCTTTCGGTGAGAAACGGTGGAGAAAACCTGCCCGAGATTATCGGACGATACCTCGGCAAGCAGGCAAAACTTGTGATGAGGATTTTTGTCGTTATTCTCATGGTGTTGGTAGGAGCTGTCTTTGTTGCAGGACCGGCAGGACTTCTTGCCAACTTTACCACAGGTTCTCTCGGGCTTACGTTTTGGATAGTGGTCATCTTCCTCTACTATATCTTTGCAACCTTGCTTCCGGTTGATAAAATCATCGGCAAGGTTTATCCTCTGTTTGCAATAGCTCTTTTGTTCATGGCTTTGGGTGTGTTGGTAATGCTTTATGTTCATCACCCTGCTCTTCCCGAGCTTTGGCAAAATATGTCTAACACTCACCCCTCTGCCGACAAACTTCCTATCTTTCCGATAATGTTTGTCAGCATAGCCTGCGGAGCAATCTCGGGATTTCATGCAACTCAAAGTCCTCTCATGGCACGATGTATGAAGAGTGAGCGAAACGGACACCCTGTCTTTTATGGAGCGATGATAGTTGAGGGCATTGTGGCATTGATTTGGGCAGCCGCAGCAACCTATTTCTATCAAGAAAACGGAATGGGAGAAAGTAATGCTTCCATAATCGTGAACGACATCACCAAAAGCTGGCTCGGAACAGTGGGAGGCGTGCTTGCAGTGTTGGGAGTGATTGCAGCACCGATAACAAGCGGCGATACCGCCTTTCGTTCTGCACGATTGATAGTTGCCGACTTTCTTAAACTCAACCAAAAAAGCATAGCCAACAGACTTATTATCTGCATTCCGCTCTTTGTGGTTGCCGTAGGATTGTTGCTTTACAGCCTCAAAGATGCGGCAGGCTTCGACCTTATTTGGCGATACTTCGCATGGGCAAACCAAACCCTCTCGGTCTTCACCCTTTGGGCAATCACGGTCTTTCTTGTCAGAGAGAAAAAAGGTTTCTATTACCTTATGACCATGCTGCCTGCACTCTTTATGACCTCGGTCTGTGTATCCTATATATGCGTTGCACCCGAAGGCTTTGGCATGAACCCTGCCTTGGCATACATTCCCGCCCTGTCGGCAGTGGTAGTTTCTCTTGCCTGCTTTGTGTTGTGGTACAACAAAACCAAGAGACCAACTCTTGCATAAAGGCAAGGCAGAGAAAATTACTCAAAGTTCTTAAACAGAAGACGGCGTTTCAATATATCGAAACGCCGTCTTCTGTTTAATATGGTGAACTACAACTCCGCATAGTAGCTATTTAATCCGAAAGAGGGGAAGAAACAATGTTGTTACGCCACGCAGGGCTTGCAACAAACAAAGGTTTTCGCCATGCAGGGCAAAAGCGTGAAGTGATGTATGTTTTTGTGTCAAATGTTAAATAATTTGCTTGCCAATAGTTAATCGGTATTGATAGAAACAAAATTGCTATTCCGAAAGCATGCCTCCATATCTGCAAAACTACTATTTGACAAGTGTCCGTATGTTCTTTCGATTGTCAATTTGAAACGGGCGGTGTCAAATTCTGAGAGATTGTGCAATCTTTGTAAGAACTCGCCCGAAGATTTGAAGTCGTATTCGGAGATACATAAGGTGATAGGGTTGCTCAACGAAATATAGCTTCCGGCAAACAAGAAAAAGAAACCGCCTGATGAGTGATTGTCAGACGGTTTCTTCTTTCTGCTTGTTTCTATTGTGATGTTGTCAGACTTTTGTTTGTGTCTATACGTCTATCACTTCCCAAAAGAACACTCTCAATCCTTGTTCGGGCATCTGGCGGTCGAGAGCTTGTATTCTCTTTTTGAGAATTGGGGCTATATAGTCATCGACTACGCAGAGTGTTGCCATGTTTTTGGCAGGCCATGCGTGTGTTCCCAAGTGGGGTTCTCCGCTTTTTGTGCCTCTGCCTTGTATGTCCTGCCAGCGAGTGAAGCCTCGTATGGAGAGTTGGTGGAGTATTGCCTCCACCTCCTCTACGTGTGCTTGGTTGTATGCTATAAATGCTGCTTTCATTTCTCTTATTATGCTTTTACTGTTCTGTTGTTTAATCTCAATAGGTTCTTTTTGCGGTATGACTTGACTTCTCGGGAAGCAAATACGCAATAGACCGTAGGTATTATCACCAAGGTAACAAGTGTGGAAACCGTAAGTCCTCCAACAATCGCAATACCCATAGGTTGCCAAAGTTCACTGCCTTCTCCAATTCCCAAGCTCATAGGTACCATACCCAAAATGGTTGTCATGGAAGTCATAAGCACCGGACGAAGTCTCGATTTTCCTCCCAAGATGACTGCTTGCGATATACCCATGCCTCTTTCGCGGTTGAGGTTGATGTAATCGACCAAAACGATTCCATTTTTTACCACAATTCCGACAAGCATTATCGCTCCGATAAGGCTCATGAGGTTGATAGTTTCGCCTGTTATGAAGAGTGAAAGGATAAATCCCACAAAGGCAAACGGAATGGAGAACATGATGATGAAAGGATAGCGGAGGCTCTCGAACTGTGCTGCCATTACTATATAGACTAACATCAATATAAGTATCAACAACATTCCCATATCGGAGAATGACTCTTGCTGGTCTTCCATCGAACCTCCGATTTTTGTTCCTATCTCGGTAGGTATGTCCATTTTGTCGATTACAGATTGTATTCCTGCCGCTGCAACGTCAAGCGTTGTGCCATAAAGGGTTGCAGATACTTTGACAACTCTCTCTCGGTCTTGACGCTTGATTGAAGGTGGTGCTTGTCTTTCGACAACCTTTGCCACTTCGGATAGTCTTACGGCTTTGCCTTGAGTGTTGTATATCAAGATGTTCTCAATATCTTCGACTGAGCTGCGGTGGGAGCGGTCGTTTCTCACCTTTATTTTATACTCTTCGCCGTCTTCTCTGAACACTGAGGCAGTCATACCATTCATTCTGTTGCGGACGTAGGTTGAAGCGGTTGCCACGTTCAAGCCGTTCAAAGCCAATTTCTCTCTGTCGAAATCTACTTGCAGCTGAGGCACATACTCATCTCGGTCGATTGCGACATCTTTCAATCCCTGTATCTTCTCCATTTCGGATTTGATGGTTTGGGCAATTTTTTCTGTTGTTTCAAAATCGTAACCGAATATTTCCACATCGATTGTACTTCCCGAGGTCATTCCTCCCTGACCTCCTGCCGAAACGGAGAACTTTTCGACTTCGGTATATGAGGCAATTTCTTTTCTCAACTCGTCGGCAATCTCAAACATATCCCTTTTTCGCTTCTCTACATCGGTGAGTTTTATTCTGAAACTCATATAATTGCTTCCCGATGCGTTCATCATGGCAAAGGAGTTTTCGCTGTCGTCTCCCGGAACTCCCACATCGTAAGTAAATTGTTTGACTTCGGGGAAGTCTTTCTCCAACTTGGCTTGAAATCTTTTTGCTATTTCTTTTGTTCTATCCACATTGGCTCCTGCCGGCAAAGAAAGGTTTCCTGTTATGTGGCTGTTGTCCGATGCGGGTATGAAGTCCGTTCCGATAGATGAACCGAGCAATAGTGAGCCTACGAAGATTGCGGTGGCAACACAGATTGTTACCGTCTTGTGTCTTACTGCCCATGTCAAAAGTTTTTCATACAAGTCGTCAAGTTTGTCCAATCCTCTTCTGATAGGAGAATATATTTTTGTGAACAGCTTGCTGTGTGTTTTGTCTTTTTCTCTTTTCAAAAGCAATGAACACATCATAGGGGTGAGTGAAAGTGCCGATGCGGTGGAAACAACCATGATGATACAAATCATCCAACCCAACTGCTTGAACATAATACCTGCCATTCCCGTCATCATTGTGAATGGGAAGAACACGGCAATCAGTGTAAGGGTTGTTGCAATAACTGCCACACCTACTTCATTGGTTCCGTAAATTGCTGCTTCTCGCGGTTTGCTGCCTCGCTCTATGTGTGTGGTAACGTTTTCCAACACCACAATGGCATCATCGACCACCATACCCAAGGCTATGGAAATGGAGGAAAGAGATATGATGTTGATTGTATTGCCCGTAATAAACAGGTAAATGAAGGAGGCTATCAGTGCAACGGGTATTGTTACCATGATGATGATTGTTGCTCTCCATTCTCCGAGGAAGAACAGCACCACAATCACGACAAACAAACACGCCAAGACGAATGTTTCGACCAAGGAGGCGATTGAGTTCTCAATGTTGTCAGTTGTGTTCATCACCTCTTGAAGTTGAATGTCAGGAGGTAAGTCTTTCTGAATTTTTGGCAACTGCTTGCGGATTTGTTTCATAACTTCCACAGAGTTGGCTCCCGTTTGCTTTTGTACTACGATTGCTGCTCCTTTTTTTCCATTGACAAAGCTCTCCTGAGCTTTCTCTTGAACGGAGTCTCTGACTGATGCAATGTCTTTTAAGAAGATAGACTTGCCGCCATAGTTGGCAACCACAATATCGTCAAGCTCACTGCTTTCTTTCATTTCTCCTTCTATACGAAGAGAATAGGTTTGTGAGCCTATGTCTATGTTACCTCCCGGTGTGCTGACGTTCTCCTTTGCAATCACAGAGCCTATTTGCTCTACCGTCAAGTTGTATGCTTCCAACTTTGTCGGGTCGCAATCGACAATAATCTCTCTTTGAGGAGCTCCCGATATGGAAACCGAACCCACTCCGTTAATTCTGTTTAGCGGATTGGCAACTCCGTCGTCCAAAATTTTGTATAAAGCTGCCGTGCTTTCGTCTGCTGTTGCCGAAATGATAGTTATCGGCATCATGTCAGTCGAAATCTTCATTATCATCGGGTTTGAACAGCCGTCGGGCAGATAACTCTTTACCATTTCTATCTTGTCCCGCATATCATTTACTGCTGCGTCAAGGTCTGTTCCCCAATTAAATTCGACACTTATGATTGCAGTATTCTCTTTTGAGGTGGATTTCAATTTTTTTAGGTCGCTCACCGTACTCAAAGCACTTTCCATTACTTTGGTTACGTTGTTTTCCACATCTTCTGCACTTGCTCCCGGATAGGACACCAAGACTATGGCGGTGTTCATCTCTATTTCGGGAAACTGGTCAATGGACAGTTTGCTCAAAGAGAAGAGTCCCAAAACGATGATGGCGATAAAAATAAGCGATGTGGTAATAGGCTTTTTTACCGACGTTTCGTATATCTTCATTTCTTTAATTCGATTTTAGTGGATTTACTTTACTACTTTTACTTTTGAACCGTCCAATAGCTTGGATTGTCCTGTTATGATAACATTGTCTCCTTCGTTTATTCCGCTTACAATCTCAAACTTGTCGTCAAGTCTTCTTCCGAGAGTAACCTTGCGATATTCTGCAACTCCGTTCTTTTCTACAAACACGAAACGATCGTTAGAACCTGATTGTTTAACCACTGCCTTGTCCGAAACAAGGATTGCGTTTTCTCTTCCCAAGTTAAGCTCTACTCGTCCGAACATTCCGGGTTTCAACCTGCTGTTTGCGTTGTTTACTTTTACCTCGCAGGTAAATGTTCTTGTGGCAGGATCTATTGTAGGGTAGATTAGAGAAATTCTTCCGACAAATTCCTCATCGCCAAAGGTCTCTGTACGCAACTTAACTTGCATTCCGACTTTGACTTTGGTGTAGAAAGATTCTGCAACGTTGATTTTGACCTTCACGGGGTTGATTTTCATTACCTGCAATATCGGTTGGTTTGCGGCAACGTCGCCGTTGTCAAAGTTTCTCATCGTTACAACTCCGTCAATAGGCGAAGTAAGGTAGATATTTGTCTTCAAATTGTCTGCACTCTTTTTGGCAACATCATATTGTACCTGAATTTGGTCTAATTGTTGCTTGCTTACTCCGCCCGATTGGTAAAGAGCTTTCATTCTGTCCAATTCTACTTTGAGGTTTTCCAACTGTGCCATTGTGGTTGCGAGGTTGGTGCTTTCCATTTTGACAAGTTGTTGTCCTTTTCTGACCCTGTCGCCAACTTCTACCATGATTTTCTCAATTCGAGTACCGCCTGCAGATGTTATGTAGTTCTTTACCTCGGCATCGACAGTCGAAGAAAATTCATAAATCCTGTCTATCTCCTGTGTTGTTGCCATTTCGGTTTTCACATTGATAGTTTCTTCTGCCGCTTTCTTGTTTGCGTCTTGTTTCTTTGAACAGCCGACAAACAACATCGGTGTCAATACTGCCAAATAAATCAATCTTTTCATTGTTTGCTTTACGTTTTGTTATTGTTTTTATTCTCTTTGTTTTCTATTCTCTTCCCAATACTTTTTCCAAATTTGTTTGTGCTGTCAAAAAGTCGTACAACGATTGTTGGTAATTGAGGTTTGCCTGTGTCATCGAAAGTTCGCTGTCGTTCAATTCGAGGATTGTACCCGAACCGGTTTGATAACGGACCTTTGCAATCTCATATCCTCGTTCTGCCTGACTGATTGCGTCTTTGTTTACCGAGAGTTGCTCTTGTGCTGCTTTCATATTGTTGATTGCAGATTGAATTTGCAAGTCTATTCCGTCGGAAGCATATTGCTTTTGCAACTGCAACTCTTGCAAACTGATTTTTAGTTGTTTTGCCTTATTGACTACGGTTCTTCCGTTGAAGATTGGAATGCTCAACTGTAAGCCTACGGCAGCACTTCCTACCCAGTTGTATTCCGAAAATCTGAAATCCTCTGCCTGAGTTTGGTAAGTATATTGTCCGAATGCCGACAAAGAAGGAAGGTGTTGGCTGTTTACCATTTTTAAGTTGTGTTGCAAACTCATGATGTTCAAATCCAACTGCCTCAATTCAGAGTTGTTGTTCACAGCTCGCTCACTTTCTGCATCGGTTACGCTGACAATTCTGTCGGAAAAGTCTTCCAAGTTTTCCAAAAACACAATTTCTTGTTCCTGAGGAAGAGACAATATCATTTTTAGTTGAAGTATTGCAAGCTCTAAGCCGTTTTTTGCTGCAATGTAAGAAGGATTGAGATTGTTTACCTGAACTTTTGCCCTGATAAGGTCATACTCCGAAACAACTCCTTGTTCAAATCCGGCTTCTGTACTTTTGAGTGTTTCCTTTGCGTTGTTTATGCTTCGTTCAAGCACTTTCAAGCTGTTCTTTGCCAAAAGCACTGCAAAATATGCGTCTTTTACTTGCTTTGTCATGTCGATTTTTGACGCTCTTGCCTGTTCCAAGATGAGGTCTATCTCGCATTGCTTCGACTTTATTTGTTCCCACAAAGAGAAATTGACCAAAGGCAATCCTGCCGAGATGCTTCCGGTATAGGAGTTCTTGTATCCGATTTCCATATACTTCTGTCCTCCCATCATCTGTGAGAAACTCTCGGGCATAAACATGACGGACTTCATTATGTTGTTGGTGTATTGTCCCGAAGCGGACAAAGACGGCAACAGATTGCCCAAAGCCTCTTTTTTACTGTAATCTACTCTTTGAATTTCCAACTCCGCAATTTTTATAGTGGGGTTGTTGTCATGTGCAATTTTGAGTGCGGTTGCCAAGTCCAAGTTCAAAACGCTGTCTTTCTCCTGCTGTGCAAATGTTGCGTGGGAAAAGCCAAGCAAACACAAGAACATGGAAAGGTTTCCAACTCTTTGCAAAAACTTTTTTCTCATAGTCTCTATAAATTGTTTTTAATTCGTTTGTTCCATTTGTCCATATTGCTGTCCATATACTGAACTCCTTCTACGGAAGAGATGCCTCGCATTATTGTACAAAGCAATCTGAACTTCAACTCTTTCTCATTGTACTTGGAGTTCTTCTTCAAAAAGTCGGGGTGTGAGGAATAAATCATGTTTAACTCGATTATGTTCAAGAAAAACTCCTCATCAATGTCTTTTTTGACAAATCCCTCCTTTTGGGCTTGCTCAAGAAATCGTCCTGTCTTCGATTTGGTGAACTGAACGTGTTTAGTCAAAACTCGTTTGTATATTTCGGGATATACTTTTTTCAGTTCGGTTGTAAAAGTGAACATTTCGCCCGAAATAGACCACATAAGGCTCACAATATTCATGAAGAAATCGAACGCATTCTCGCTTTCGCTTTCAAGTTTGCTGCATTTGTCAAAAAGCTTATTGTGCATAAACTCCATACATTCAAGTATGAGCTGTCCCTTGTTCTCAAAATTTTCATACAATGTACGTTTCGATATTCCCAAATCGGAAGCTACTTCGTCCATTGTTACATTCCTGCAAGAGCGTTTTGACAACAAAAACTCGCAGGCTCGACTAATCATTTCAACTTTTTCCATTTGATGTATTCATTGTTTATTCCGTTGTTTCGCAAGCCTTGTTTTGTTTGCGTTTTCGGGCTTTGAAAACCCTCAATCGCTCAAAAACGGCTGCAAAATTACAGAAAACTCAGAAAACAAAACGAGTTTTCAAAGTTTTTGTTGCGTGGTGTATCTCATTTAACAATATTTAAGCGTAGCAAAACGCCGTTTTATCCGAACAGAACGCCGTTTCACTAAAATAAAACGGCGATTTATTTTACCAAAACGGCGTTTTGTAACAGCTTTATTTGCAAAGGTTTAAGTCGAAGGGTGAATTTACGGTTTTTCAAGGCGGAATTTTTGGGTAAAAGCAGCTGTTGGCAGGGGTAAATGCAATTTTTTTTGATTTTTTTGCCTCGAAGAGTGTGTATTATCGGCTTTTTGTGTAATTTTGCGTTGAAATAATCAAGAAAAAAGCTACGTTTATGTGTGGAATAGTAGGATACATAGGTTCGCAAGAGGCGTTTCCTATTTTAATAAAGGGTTTGCATCGTTTGGAATACAGAGGCTATGACAGTGCCGGAGTTGCTTTGTTGAACGACAAGGGCGAGTTGAATGTTTTTAAGACCAAAGGAAAGGTTGCAAACTTGGAGAAATTTTGTGAAAGCAAGGATGTAAGCGGTACAATCGGCATTGCTCACACTCGTTGGGCAACTCACGGAGAACCATCGGACGTGAATGCTCACCCGCATTACTCTCAGAGCAAGAACATTGCTTTGATTCACAATGGTATCATCGAAAATTACCTTACCTTGAAGGAGTTTTTGAAAAATGAAGGCTTCTCTTTTAAGACCGAAACTGACACCGAGGTGCTTGTTCAGCTGATTGAGTACATGAAAGACAAGTACTCTTGTGAGTTGTATGACGCTGTGCAGCACGCTTTGTCGCAGGTTGAGGGTGCATACGCTATTGGTGTGATAGAAAGAGGCAGACCCGATGTGTTGATTGCCGCAAGGAAAGGCAGCCCGCTTGTTATCGGTATAGGCGAAAACGAGTTTTTCCTCGGTTCTGACGCTTCTCCGATTATTGAATACACCAAAAAAGTGGTGTATGTGGAAGACGAAGAAGTTGCAAAGCTCACTCGCAACAAAGATTTGGAGATAAGAAATCTTTCGGATGTGGTTGTAAAACACGATGTGCAGGAGTTGAAGTTCTCTTTGAGCGAAATTGAGAAGGGAGGATACCCTCATTTTATGCTGAAAGAGATTTTTGAACAGCCGAAAGCTCTCAAAATGTGTATGAACGGAAGAGTGAACGAGCAGTTGAAAGAGATCAAGTTGAGCGGAATAATAGACAACATGGAGAGATTTCGTTCGGCAAAAAGGATACTTATCTCGGCTTGCGGAACTTCTTGGCATGCAGGTTTGATAGGCAAATATCTTTTTGAATATTACTGCAAAATCCCTGTGGAGATAGAAGTTGCTTCGGAGTTCAGGTATCGCAATCCGGTAATCTTTTCGGACGATATTTTGATAGCAATATCCCAATCGGGAGAAACGGCAGACACCTTGGCAGCAATAGAACTTGCAAAAGCCAATGGAGCATTCACATACGGAATTTGTAATGTTGTTGGCAGCAGTATTGCTCGTGCAACTCATTCAGGCACATACACTCACGCAGGTCCGGAAATAGGCGTTGCTTCAACCAAGGCTTTCACAACCCAAGTTGCGGTTTTGATAATGATGTCTGCAACCATAGGCAGACAACTCGGCACTATTGACGAACAACACTATTTGCAGCTTGTTGAAGGCTTGGAAACGATAGACGAAAAGATTGGAGAGATTTTGCAACAAGCCTCAAAGATAGAGGATATATCAAAAATATTCACTTACGCAAGGAACTTTATTTACTTGGGACGAGGATACAACTATCCGGTTGCCCTTGAGGGAGCCTTGAAGTTGAAAGAGATTTCGTACATTCACGCCGAGGGTTATCCGGCTGCCGAAATGAAGCATGGTCCGATAGCCTTGATTGACGAGGAAATGCCGATTGTGGTAATTGCTCCGAAGTTTGGAATTTATGACAAGATATTGAGCAACGTTCAGGAGGTCAAATCGAGAAAGGGAAGGATAATAGCAATAGTAACAAAAGGCGATACGCAGATAAAAGAACTTGCAGACTATGTGGTAGAAATCCCTGAGAGCATAGACAGTCTTTCTCCGCTTTTGACGGTTGTGCCTTTGCAGTTGCTTTCTTACTATGTTGCAATAGCAAAGGGCAGAGATGTCGATCAGCCTCGAAATCTTGCCAAGTCGGTAACGGTTGAATAAAATAGCGATTGAGCAAAATAAAAGGCCGGCTTGCACAAACAAGTCCGGTCTTTGTTGCTTCTTGATGTACCAAAACAAATAGAGATGAATTTTTCTTGTAAAGATAAGGAACAAATAGAGGCTCACGGATTGAGCCTTGCCCAAGTTGAGCAGCAGCTTGAGCGTTTTCAAAAAGGTTTTGCCCCCTCCGATGTGGTGAGAGCGGCAAGGGCGGGAGACGGAATTGAGCGTTTGTCGTCTCAGATGATTGAAACTTATTGTCAAGCCTTTGAACAAGACAAAGACAAGTATGTGTTGGCAAAGTTTGTGCCTGCCTCGGGTGCGGCAAGCAGAATGTTCAAAGATTTGTATGACTATGTTGATAGCGACAAATCAATAGAAGAGTGTCCGCAAGTATCGGAATTGATTGACAACATAGACAAATTTGCTTTTGCTGCGGTGCTTGACGACAAATTGAAGACGCAAGGAGGCAGCCTTTCGACATATCTTGCCGAGCGAAAGTACAAACAAATTGTCAAAACCATACTTCAACCCGACGGATTGGACTATGGTCAAAGTCCGAAGGCTTTGATATTGTTCCACGACTATGGTTCGCAAGTCAGAACCGCCTTGGAAGAACATCTTGTTGAGGCAGCCAATTTTTGCGTAAACCGAGACAAACACATTCATCTTCATTTTACTATATCGCCACAGTATCTTGATAAGGTGCAAAGTCTTCTGAATGAGGTCTTGCCCCGTTATGAGGCAACATTCGGAGTAAAATATGACATACAACTCAGTGTGCAGAAATCTTCTACCGACACCATTGCGGTCAATCTTGACAACACTCCCGCAAGAGACCACAAGGGCAGATTGATTTTCAGACCTTCGGGACACGGAGCATTGATTGAGAATTTGCAAGAGACTTCGGGCGACATTGTTTGGGTGAAAAATATCGACAATGTGGAGAAAGATGCCCTCAAAACAGGCGATTATAAATATAAGAAAGCACTTTGCGGTTTTCTTTTGACGATAAAGCAAAAGATTGATGCGATTTTGTTCGACATAGAGAGCAAAGACTATTCGGAAAGTTTGAAACAGAGAATTAAAGACTTCTGTGAAAAGACTTTGAGGGTGAAACTGCGTTGTGAGAGTGAGTTTGAGAACAATGAAAGCTACTTTGATTATGTCTATTCTTTGCTTCACCGACCTGTAAGGGTGTGTTCGATGGTCAAAAACGAGGGTCAGCCCGGCGGAGGACCGTTTTGGGTTGGCGAAAGCAATCCTCGCTTGCAGATAGTCGAGAAATCGCAAATTGATTTGAGTAACGAACAATATAATAAGGTATTCCTTTCTTCTACACACTTCAATCCGGTCGATATTGTCTGCTCTTTGACCGACCATATAGGCAATAAGTTTGAGTTGAACGCCTTTGTAGATGAAAATGCAGGCTTTATTTCCGAAAAAACACAGCAATCTGCCAAAATAAAAATCCAAGAAAGACCCGGATTATGGAATGGTGCAATGGCAGAGTGGCTTACTTTTTTTGTTGAAACGCCGATTGATTATTTTAATCCCGTAAAGACTGTAAATGACTTACTTAAAGCGGCTCACAGACCGCTTTAAGAGAGTGTCTGAATGAGGGTTTTCAACAACAAAATGGTTGAAAAACTTGTGGGAATGAAAATATAATCGTATCTTTGTCGTTCCAAAAGTGGTGAAACGCCGAAAGAGCGGAGCGGGGAGGAGAAGTTGAACCGGCAGAAAGAAAGATTGTATGTTTAGAAACAAAGTAAAGAGTTTATTAGTCCTTGTGGCAGCAGTGTTACCCGTTGTTGCGGCGGCACAAATCCACGAGAGAGGAATGATGAGAAACCGAACCAATGTAGAAACAGAAAGTTCGAGTTATACAATAGGAATAGTCAGAGATACAAACAAGCTGAACACTTCATTCATTCAGTTTGCCAACAACAGCATTGAGGACGATGCGGCAGCCGAAAGCGAAGATGACATCTTGTATGCTTCTTTTGACAATTCATCTATTCATTACTATCAACACAAATTTGATTATACCAAAATAACCGAGCCGATTGAAGTTCGGTTAGTAAATCATGACAAAAAGCAATACTATGCCTGTCCTTACGAAGGCAGAGTTACTTCGCATTTCGGACCAAGGAGAAGACGTTGGCACTATGGTGTCGATTTGGGATTGAGAACGGGAGACCCTGTAAAGGCGATTTTTGACGGTAAAGTGAGAATTGCCAAGAGAGCAGGGGCGTATGGCAATCTTGTTGTGATACGCCACGACAACGGATTGGAGACTTATTATGGACACTTGTCCAAAATAAATGTACAACCAAACCAAGAAATAAAAGCAGGTGAGGTTTTGGGCTTGGGAGGAAGCACAGGCCGTTCGACAGGTCCTCATCTCCATTTGGAAATAAGATATTTGGGAGCTGCAATCAACCCCGAGAAAGTAATAGACTTTGCTAATTTCCAACTGAAAGATGAAACCCTTTATCTGACAAGAGAGTATTTCAAAAACGGTGGCAAGACTACCTCGTCGCAACGCTCTCTTGCAAGCTCTTCTTCAAGCAAGGCGAGCAAGGGTGGTAAGTATTATACCGTCAGAAAGGGAGATACACTCGGTGCGATTGCCAAACGTCATGGCACAACGGTAAAAAAACTCACTCGTCTCAACAATATCAAGGGTACAAAGATAAGAGCAGGACAGAAGATAAGAGTAAGATAGCAATAATTTATGAATTTTGATTGGTCGGGGGTTTGATTTGGATTCTCATGTTCAGGCCTCCGATTCTTATATTTGAAGACTTTAAAACAGAAAAAGACATGAAAATAGCATTACCAACAAGAGGCAGTATGGTAGATGACCACTTTGGTCATTGCGAACAGTTTGCCATTTATACGATTGAGGATAAGAGAATTGTAAGTGTTGAAACCCTTCCCGCACCTGAGGGTTGTGGCTGCAAATCCGGTGTTGCCACCATTCTCGCAGAGCTTGGCGTCAGTCTGATGCTTGCAGGCAATATGGGAGAGGGAGCAAAGAATGTATTGGAATACAATGGCATAAGAGTGATAAGAGGTTGTAGCGGCGAGGCTGAGGCTGTTGTTGAGGCTTATCTTCAAGACCGACTTGCCGACAGCGGTGTTGCTTGTGCGGCTCACCATTCTTGTTCTCACGAACAATAGTTGTCGGAAATCCTTTCGACAAAAGAAAAGCAAACCCCGGCTGTTTACTTCAAACGGTCGGGGTTTTGGTTTACGAATGCGGCCCATGAGGTTTTTTTTCCGACCGAACGCTTCGTTTTCTCAACTTCTTGGGGTATATCATTCTGATAACAATGACACAAAGCAACCGCCAAGGCATCTGTTGCGTCCAAGTGTTCCGGAATGTCGTCAAAGTGAAATATCCTTCTCAACATATTTGCCACCTGCTCTTTGGAAGCAGCTCCGTTTCCGGTGATTGATTGTTTTATTTTGCGTGGAGAGTATTCCACAAAGGGAATGCTGCGAGAAAAGGCGGCGGCAATGCACAGCCCCTGAGCTCTTCCGAGTTTCAACATCGACTGTACGTTTTTTCCGAAGAAGGGTGCTTCGATTGCAAGCATATCGGGGTGATAGGTGTCGATGATTTGGGTAACCTTGTCGAAGAGTTGTTTCATTTTTGTGTTCATTTCTTCTTTTGTTCCCAAAACAAGGACGTCCATTGTGAGCAGTTGAACACTTTTGCCGCACTGTTGCACAATCGAATAACCGAGAATGTTCGTTCCCGGGTCAATTCCGAGTATCCTTTTTTCTCCTGAGAGTTGTGTCATAGTTTCTTTTGTAAAGTCATGAAGTCAAACAAGTTGCAAAGGTAGCAAAAATAGAAAACCAAAACGCCGTTTCAGCAAAATAAAACGCCGTTTTGCCCGACTGAAACGGCGTTTTATTTCTGCAAAACGGCGTTTTATTTCAAATTATCTTTATTATGCTTTGGGAAATTCGCCAAATTGGTTGTATATTTGCAAATTCAAACTGAGTAAAGTAATAATTTAATAACAAAAAACCAAAAAGACAGATGTTAAAAGGACACCCAAAGGGGCTTATATCGGCAGCCCTAAGTAATATGGGAGAGCGTTTTGGCTACTATATTATGAATGCCGTACTTACGTTGTTTCTCTGCTCCAAGTTTGGCTTGAGTGACGCAACTGCAGCGATTATTTACTCTTGTTTTTACTGCGGTATTTATATTTTGAGCTTGGTTGGCGGTATCATAGCCGACAAAACTCAAAACTACAAGGGTACAATACAAAAAGGATTGCTCACAATGGCAGCAGGATACATTTTGTTGGCAATTCCTATCACGGCAACAAGTGCTAACACTTCATGGTTGTTGCCTTTGACTTGCTTTGCCTTGTTGATGATTGCCTTTGGTAATGGTTTGTTCAAGGGTAACTTGCAAGCTATTGTGGGACAAATGTACGACAACTTTGAGGCTGAGGAAGCCAAGAAAGGACCTGAGGCTTTGAAAATCGCAAAAGAGAAGAGAGACTCCGGATTTCAAATCTTCTATGTGTTTATCAACATTGGCGGATTGATAGCTCCGTTTGTTGCTCCGCTTATCCGTTCTTGGTGGTTGAAAGTTAATGGATTTATCTACAATGCCAAGTTGCCTGCATTGTGTCATGAGCAACTTTCGGGTACGCTTAGCGGCGACAAGTTGGAGAACTACACCAAGCTCTCTTCGGAAGCTGTTCTCAATGCCGGCAGTACATTCGACCCTAATGCGTACTTGGAAGTATTCAACCAAGGAGTACACTTCTCATTCATCGCTTCTGTGCTTGCAATGCTCATCTCTTTGACCATATTCCTTTGCACCAAGAAGGGCTTTCCTACTCCTGCAAAGAAAGCAGCAACAGAAAGTGTCAATTATACTCCTGAAGAAAAGGCTGCAATGGCAAAAGAAATCAAGCAAAGACTATATGCTTTGTTTGCAGTTCTCGGAATAGCAATTTTCTTCTGGTTCTCATTCCACCAAAATGGTGCTTCATTCTCTTTGTTCGCAAGAGACTTTATGGATACCTCCACAGTGGCTCCCGAGTTCTTGCAGGCAATCAATCCGTTCTTTGTAATCGTTTTGACACCTGTCATCATGGCGATTTTCGGAGCCTTGGCAAGAAAAGGAAAGAGCATTTCAACACCTCGAAAGATTGGT
This sequence comes from Bacteroidales bacterium, assembly GCA_004551865.1. Classification (GTDB taxonomy): domain Bacteria; phylum Bacteroidota; class Bacteroidia; order Bacteroidales; family P3; genus Onthomorpha. The sequence continues at coordinate 20,886 of SFPR01000008.1, read as the reverse complement.
ATAGGTATGGGATTGGCAGCTTTGGCATACATATTCCTTGCAGTGTTCTCATTTGTTATGGACTATCCTTCGGCTCAAGAGTTCCTTGCTCGTCCTGAGGCAGACCAAGAGGCTGCGAGAGCAGGAGTGTGGGTATTCTTTGTAACCTATTTCTTCTTGACGGTTGCAGAATTGTTTATCTCTCCTTTGGGATTGTCATTCGTATCTAAGGTTGCACCTAAGCACATGCTTGGTTTGTGTCAGGGATTGTGGCTCGGAGCAACAGCAGTGGGTAATGCGTTCTTGTTCTTGGGTTCAATGATGTACAATAGTATTCCTTTGTGGATTTGTTGGAGCGTATTCGTTGTGATATGCTTGATTTCCATGGGCGTTATGTTCGGAATGGTTAAGTGGCTCGAAAGAGTTGCCAAATAACAATCCGGATTTAATATAATAATCAATCAAAAAACGTCTCCGAAAACTTGCTTCGGAGACGTTTTTTTGTGCTTTTTTGAGCTGTGGTTGCCAATAATGCCGTATATTTGCACTCTCATTTTGCAAAAAACAAGACAATGGAATTTGAATTGAGAGAAAACGATGAATACATTCAGCTTACGCAGCTTTTGAAAGCCGTGGGAATTGCCGAAAATGGTGCAATGGCAGGGCAAATGGTCTTGGACGGACTTGTGAAGCTCAACGGAGAGAGAGAAAGTCGCAAGAGGGCAAAGCTCAGAAGCGGAGATGTAGTCAGCGTAATGGGAAATGAAATAAGAATTAAGTAGTAATAAACATCAAATAAGCAGATTAGTAAAAATGGATTTAAGCACAATTCTATCTATTTCGGGTAAACCCGGTTTGTATAAGCTCATTTCACAGACCAAAAGTGGTGCTTTGGTTGAGTCTCTTACCGATTCGAGACGTTATCCTGCCTTTGCACACGAGAAAATATCCTCTTTGGAAGACATCAGTATCTTTACTGTTGAAAATGATATTTCGTTGAAGAAAGTTTTTCAAAAGATATACGAGAAGGAAAACGGCGGCGACTGCATAGACAACAAGGCTCCCGAAAAGGAAATACGTTCCTACATGGAGCAGGTGTTGCCGGAATATGACAAAGACAGAGTGTATTTGTCCGACATGAGGAAGTTGTTTTCTTGGTACAAGATTTTGAATGCCAAAAAGCTCATCGATTTGGAAGAAGACAAAGTTGAGGAATAACAAACTCCCCTTTTGGGAAAATAAAACGGCGTTTTGCTCAAACAAAACGCCGTTTTATTTTGACGAATCGCCGTTTTATTTTGAAAAAACGGCGTTTTATTTGAGTGGAATATTGTCTTAAAATCTGAGGTTGATGTTTAGATTGAAGCAACTGATGAAAGGGTCTTTGTTGTAGGCGTTTGCGTAAGAAAATTCGTAGCTTGCACCAAAGCCGAAGTGCTTCCACGGGAAGTATCTGTAAGATATTTCGGAGCCGATTTGTAAAAAGTAGCTGTTGCTTGCCGTGTTATTCTCGCAGTTCTCTGTTCTGTTTTGTACAATTCCCGCAACGAGTGCAATTTTTGCCACATGACGAGGGTGATTTTTCAAAACATTGTATCCGCCTGCCACAGAATAGGAGTAACAGCGGTGTCGTGCAGTCGTTTTTGTGTTTAAGCTCAGAGGATTTCCCGAAAGGCTTGTCTCAATCTGCTTTTCTGATAGCAAAATTCTGTATCTGAAATCGAAAAAGTAAGTGTTGTTTAGCCCGATTTCGATTGAAGGAATGTAATTTCTCAGATATGGGGTTACGGAAGCGGAGTTCATTTCTTTCTCATAGCCATTGTCGGCAAGGGGAATAAGATTGCCTTTGATGATAAGGTCGATGTTTTTGTAGGTTTGCTGAGCATTGATGCAAAGAGCAAGAAAACAGAGAATAAAAAGGCAAATCGGTCGTTTCATCTCTCATTGTGGTTTATTCGTTTGGCGTCATTTCCAGCTGAATGTGCTTATCAGATGCTCCAAGTCTGTTTGTATTCGCTTGATGTAGGCAGACAGGGAGTCGTTGTTTGGAGCTGTTTTGCAGTGAAGGGCAAGCCGCAAAAAATGTCGGCTGCTGTCGGTGATATAGAACTGATATGGTGAAACAACTTCGCTTCCCTTGATTTCAAACGCTGTTCCGAATACTCGTTTTTCGGGGTTTTCGTATTGTCGTTCAATAATTCCCGACGAGAATTTCTTGTGTTTGTCCAAAAATGTGTAGCAATCGTTCACCATATATGCCAAGGCGGTGTCGTTTTTTATCGGTATGTAGCTCACATTTGCCTCAAAGCCGTAGCAATCGAAGCTGATGTTGAACCATTTGCTTGCTTTGTCGTCGCTTTTTATGGGGATTATTTTGCCATAGTCGGGATATTCAAACTCAAAAGGCATGGTTTGGTCTCGGAAAAGCACATATTGAGGCTCAGGTGTGCCAAGTCTCAAATAGGTTTTGGGCTTTGGCACGGGAGGTTGCTCGATACAAGATGCCAAAGTGATGACAATGAGCGATACAAGCAGTATTTTCTTCATTATATTTTTCATTCAAATATGTTGTTTTCTGACTATGATTGTTTGCAGAGCAAAGGTACAAAAATAATTTTTGATGACAAATTTGCTCAATCGCTTTTTTTGTAGTAATTTAGCAGACTGAAAAAACGGGCATGTCTCAAAACAAAGAAAGTAGATGAAGTGTCCTTATATTAAGGTTACACATTATTTGGAATTATGACGTTTTGCGGAATTTAAGTTGTTAAACAAAAGAGTTAAGATTATGATAAAGAGGCTTTTTGTATTAGGATTGTTCCTTGTTGCGAGCTTTGCGGGATTTGCACAGGTGAGTGTTACGGGTGTTCAGGGAATGAGGGTAGATACCTTGCTCAACAGATACTTTGCAGGGGGAGGTGTGCAGATTAGCAATGCGAAATTTAATGGTCAGGAGGTGATTAACAGCAATGCTGTGGGTGTTTTTACCAATGGAGCGATAGTAAGTCCGAATATGCCGGTGGCTGCAGGAATTGTAATGGTAACCGGTAATTGTAGCGATGGAGGAAGTGGGAACTATTCGAGTACCGAGAGCAGTACGGCTTCGCCTGCCTCAAACGGAGACGGTATCTCCATTGCATTGACCAACACTTTGAGAGGACAAGGCAACACTCAGTCGATGAATGATGTGGCTGTACTTACTTTTGACTTCATTCCTTCGGGTGAAGAGGTCTCTTTCAAATATAGTTTTGCTTCGGAGGAATATCCAAACTACGTTTGCTCGAGTTTTAATGACGTGTTCGGATTTTATATTTCCGGTCCATACGATGAGAACGGAGCTTTGGACGCTTCGGAAGGGGTTCCCTATATGTATAGGAACATTGCGATAATCCCGGGAACTACTTCGCCGGTAACAATCAACACTGTCAATAACGGAGTTTCGGCAGGTGGTGCATCAAATTGCGACCTTACCAACACTCAATATTTCAGAATGAACGCCAACAATAATTGTAAAATGAACGGATACACAACCGAGTTGGAGACAGAGCGAGTTTATGTCGTTCCTTGCAAGAAATACAAGTTGGAGTTGGCAATTTGTGATGTGGGAGACGGAGCTTTCAATTCCGCAGTTTATTTGGCTGCAAACTCTTTCAGGATTGACGAGTTTTCTTTGTCTCATCCGGAAGCTGCACCGGGGGTTGAAAATCCAAATCGCTTTACAAAGGGTTGCTCACACTACGATTTGTCGATGTATATCAACCGTCCTGCCGTGGCAAACGAAACTCACAACTTGGTGTTCCAAGGAGGTGATGCGGTAGAAGGAGTTGATTACGAATTGACGGACTTAAATGGCAATCCGGCAGGTGCAACTTTAACTTTTAACGAGGGAGATACTGCTGCTACTTTGAGAATAAACTTCATTGTTCACGACACCGATGTGCCGGGAGCGATAAAACACTTGGTCATCTTGACCGAAGAGGTAACGGAATGTTCTAATAGAGATACGCTCCGCCTCGAAATAGAAACCCCTCCTGCGTTTTCTTATACTTTGATGAGAGAACAGCCGGACGGTTGGCACGAAATAACGGACGATATAGTATATTGTGATGATGTGTTGCCGGTCAATGAAGAGTTGAAGATTGAAGCAACGGGAGGAATTGGAGATTTGACTTACACATGGTCGGCAGGAAATGAACCAACCGAACAACAAAATACAATCCCTGTTGCAAATCCTATGACGGTAAGCGTAACCATTGCGGACGGTTGCGGACGAGAACTGACGGATAACATTGTGTTCAGAATAAATGCCGCAACGGTTGATGCTACTGTCGATAAGGAGCATATATGTGTGGGAGAAGTTGTGTCATTATCTACGGTTGATGCGGTGGAATATCGTTGGACGTCGGTGCCTTACGATGAAATGTTGGCAGCGAACGCAAACATTCAGGCTCCTCAGGCTTCTCCTGCGACAACAACAGATTATACGGTCGAAATTACTGATGCGAATGCTTGCAAGGCAAGTGCCACGGTGAGGGTAAACGTAATTCCGAACGTGAGAGCAAGCATGAGGCTTACACCAACAAGAACAACGCTTGTCGATCCTAATGTGGAGTTCCAAGACCTTACTGTCAATGCTTATTCTCGTCAGTGGGATTTTGGAGACGGACAAACTTCCACTTCGGCTCACGGAGTTGTTTCGTATTCGAGCGAAGACACCGCAACATATCAGGTGAGACTGATTGCTTTCAACCAAGCCAACTGTCCCGATACTGCATACGGTGAGGTGAAAGTGATGCCGGAGTTTACTATATGGATACCTAACTCGTTTACTCCTGGTTCGGAAGATGCAAATTCCTTGTTCGGACCTACCTTTGCTTACGAAACAGAGTATGAATTGAGCATATACTCTCGAAATGGTAACAGAATTTTCGTTTCGGAAGGCGACAAGAAGAAATGGGACGGAAGTATTGACGGAACAGACTATGCTCCCGAAGGAGTATATGTGTGGGTTTTGATGTACAGAGACGGCGACGGCTTGTTGCAACGCAAGACGGGTACGGTCAATCTGATGCTGAACAAGAGATAAATATAGTTTTTGGTGGACTTTTTGGTGAATTGGGTCGAGCAGAGCGCTTCAACTCAGAGCGATTTGGTCGCCTTGTCAGAAAGAAATGTTTTGCAGCAGGGATATGTCCTTGCTGCAAAATGTCAATATGCAGGTAAGGGTCAGGGAAGTAACAAGTGGGAAGCTCAACCTGACAAAAACCTTACTTTTTCGCTCTATTTACAACCGCAATTTTTGCCTATTGTCAGACAATTTGACCTTATGCAGGCTTTGTCGTTGGCAATAGCTGATTTTGTGCAAGAGTATGTAGGGCAAGATGTGTGGATAAAGTGGCCTAACGATATATATATATGTAAAGACAAGGTTTGCGGATGTCTTATTCAAAATAAAATTGTCGGAAGCGTTCTCGAAGCTGTATTTTGCGGCATAGGGATAAACATAAATCAAACAGATTTTACCTATGCTCCCAATCCGACCTCGCTCGCTCTCCATACAGGCAGACAATATGACTTAAAAACTTGTCTCGATAGCCTTTTGCAACATATTGCAAGACGATATGAGCAACTCTCGCTCGGAGATATTGAGGCGATAAAGTCGGAGTATTTGGACAGATTGCTCTACAAGGACGTGAAAGCTGAGTATATATATAATGGTAAGAAGATAGTGGCAACTATAAGAGGTGTCAATTCTTTGGGGCATCTTATTTTGGAGACAGAACAAGGCGATTGTGTGGAAGCAGAGTTGAAACAACTTAGCTTTACTCACAAAGAAGTATGACAAGATAGTGTTTTTGTCGTATTTGACTGCCGGTTTGTTGTTCCGATAGGTCAAATAGGTCGTTTTAATTGCTCTCAAATGTTGTTTTTGGAGAAGATTTTGGTTTGAAAAGCAGCCTTGGAGCTTGTATTTTGAAGGATATGAAGATAGTATCTTGATTTTTTTTGAACTTAAAATGAGAATGTTACAAAATCAAATCAAAAAAAATGAAGAGAATATTTGGTAGATTTGGGATAATGCCATATCTTTGCAAACGCATTTCGGGAACGGCTTGTTGAGAGAGGCGGAGGATTGAGAGGCGTTCGGAAGAAGGATAGGTGATAGAGATATTTGAAAGTTTGAATACAAGAATAGTCAAATGCCGATGTAGCTCAGTTGGCCAGAGCAGCTGATTTGTAATCAGCGGGTCGGGGGTTCGAATCCCTCTATCGGCTCACTATTTGATGGGAGAGTCGCATAGCGGCAATTGCAACAGACTGTAAATCTGTCCTCTTCGGAGTTCGGTGGTTCGAGTCCACCCTCTCCCACAAAAGTAAAAGTTCGTTCGTTTGCTTTTATTGAAATAATGCGGAAGTAGCTCATTTGGTAGAGCGATAGCCTTCCAAGCTATAGGTGGCGGGTTCGAGCCCCGTCTTCCGCTCCACGAAAAACTAAATAAGAGCGAGTCATGGTTTTTGATTCGTTCTTATTGTTGTAGGAACGTGTTATGCCGTTGTAGCTCAGTGGTAGAGTACTTCCTTGGTAAGGAAGGGGTCACGAGTTCAAGTCTCGTCAATGGCTCTTAGTTTTTAATTCAGTAAATAATAATAGTAAATAAGTCAGTATTATGGCAAAAGAAAAGTTTGAACGTTCAAAACCGCACGTTAACATCGGAACAATCGGTCACGTTGACCACGGTAAAACGACCTTGACTGCAGCTATTACAACTGTATTGGCAGCAAAGGGTCTTTCAGAAGTAAAATCATTTGATTCAATTGACTCTGCTCCTGAAGAAAAAGAGAGAGGTATAACAATCAATACCGCTCACGTTGAGTATCAGACAGAGAATCGTCACTATGCACACGTTGACTGTCCCGGTCACGCCGACTATGTGAAGAACATGGTAACTGGAGCTGCTCAAATGGACGGTGCCATAATAGTTGTTGCTGCAACTGACGGTCCTATGCCTCAAACTCGTGAGCACATCTTGTTGGCTCGTCAGGTAGGCGTTCCTCGTTTGGTGGTATTTATGAACAAGGTTGACTTGGTTGATGACCCTGAATTGTTGGATTTGGTTGAAATGGAAATCCGTGATTTGTTGTCATTCTACGAATTTGACGGAGATAATACCCCAATCATCAGAGGTTCTGCTCTTGGTGCATTAAACGGAGAACCAAAATGGGTTGAGAAGGTAATGGAGTTGATGGACGCTGTAGATACATGGATTCCACTTCCTCAAAGAGATAAAGATAAAGATTTCTTGATGCCTATTGAGGACGTGTTCTCTATCACAGGACGTGGTACTGTTGCAACAGGTAGAATAGAAACAGGTATTGTTCACGTAGGTGATGCAGTTGATATTATCGGTATGGGTGCTGAGAAGTTGAAATCAACCATTACCGGAGTTGAGATGTTCCGTAAGATTCTTGACGAAGGTGAAGCAGGAGATAACGTTGGTTTGTTGCTTCGTGGTATTGATAAGACTGAAATTCGTCGTGGTATGGTTATCGCAAAACCGGGTTCTGTTCACCCTCACAAGAAATTCCAAGCTGAGGTTTATATCTTGAAGAAAGAAGAAGGTGGTCGTCATACCGCATTCCACGGACACTATCGTCCACAATTCTATTTCAGAACAACTGACGTAACAGGAGAAATATCTCTACCGGAAGGTCGCGATATGGTTATGCCGGGCGATAACTTGACAATCACTGTTGATTTGATTTCAGAAATCGCTTTGAACGAAAACTTGCGTTTCGCTATCCGTGAAGGTGGTAGAACCGTAGGAGCAGGTCAGGTAACCAAGATTTTGGACTAATAGTAAAATAAGAACATATTGAGGCGATGCAAATCGCCTCTTTTTAGGGGCATAGTTTAAGGGCAGAATAGTGGTCTCCAAAACCATTGATGGGAGTTCGAATCTCTCTGCCCCTGCAAATTAAAACAAGAATATAGATGTCTAAGATAGTCGATTATGTAAAAGGTAGCTATGATGAACTTATGCACAAGGTGTCATGGCCGACAATGTCTGAATTGAGCAATAGCACAGTGGTTGTTTTTGTTGCTGCTTTGATAATTGCTTTTATAATCTTCTTGATGGATATGGTTACGGGTGTTCACCCTACTATGTTCTGGAAAGGATTGTTGGGCTATCTATATGGAATGATGGGATAGAAGTCTCTTGGCTGCATATCTTGCTTCCCAAAAGGTTTTCCGCCTTATGAAGATGTGTGGCAGAGTTTATATTTTTGTTAGGTGTAATCTTATTCAATAGACTTCCGATATGGGTGAACAATCGAAGAAATGGTATGTTGTTAAAGCTATTTCCGGAAAGGAAAAGAAAGCTAAGGAGTACATCGAGAATGAGGTGGCTCATAGTGGTCTTTCGGAGTATGTTTCGCAAGTTTTAATTCCTACCGAAAAGGTTTATTCTGTTCGTAATGGTAAGAGGGTCAGTAAGGATCGGACGTTATTCCCCGGCTATGTTTTGATAGAGGCATCTCTTGAAGGGGAGGTGGTTCATATTATCAAAAACGTTCCCAATGTGATAGACTTTTTGTCTGAAAAGGATGGCACTCCGGTGCCTTTGCAGGATTTTGAGGTCAAGAGAATATTGGGAAGGGTCGATGAGATGATGGGTGATGACGAAGAATTGTTGGAGCCATTCATCGTTGGTGAGACGGTCAAAATTATTGATGGTCCGTTCAACAATTTCTCCGGAGTTATTGATGAAATCAACAACGAAAAGAGTAAACTTACGGTTATCGTCAAAATCTTTGGAAGACGAACGCCGGTTGAGTTGTCATTCATTCAAGTAGTTAAGTAAGGTTCGCCTCTTCAAAATTTTTAGTAATCATTTAAACGCACGTTAGTAAGATGGCTAAAGAAGTTGCAGGATTAATTAAATTACAAATTCCGGGAGGAAAGGCAAATCCATCGCCACCCGTTGGACCGGCTTTGGGTGCAAAGGGTGTCAATATCATGGAGTTTTGTAAACAGTTTAATGCCAGAACTCAAGACCAAGCCGGTAAGTTGATTCCAGCTATTATTACTGTTTATTCCGACAAATCCTTTGACTTTGTAATTAAGACCCCTCCTGTTGCGGTTCAGTTGAAAGAAGCAGCCAAATTGAAGAGTGGTTCGGGTGAACCAAACAGAAACAAGGTTGCTACTTTGAAAATGGATCAAATCAAAGCTATTGCAGAGGCTAAAATGGTGGATTTGAACTGCTTTACCTTGGAGTCTGCAGTAAGCATTGTGAAAGGAACCGCAAGAAGTATGGGTATTGTGGTTGAAGAATAGTTCTTCAACGGAGTTTAACAAAAAAAAGAATTAAAATCTAATGGCAAAACAATCGAAGAAAACAAAAGAAGCCTTAGCTAAATTCGACTCAACGAAAGAGTACTCTTTGGAAGAGGCAGTAAAAATCGTAAAGGATATTACTTTTACGAAGTTTGATGCTTCTTTCGATTTGGATGTCAGATTGGGTGTTGACCCTCGTAAGGCAAACCAAATGGTCAGGGGTATCGTTACGTTGCCTCATGGTACGGGAAAAACCAAAAGAGTTTTGGTTTTGTGTACTGAGGATAAGGAGGAAGAGGCTAAAGCTGCCGGAGCTGATTATGTTGGATTAGATGAATACATCACCAAGATAAAAGGCGGTTGGACGGATGTCGATGTTATTATCACTATGCCAAGTGTAATGCCTAAGGTCGGAGCTTTGGGAAAGGTGTTGGGTCCGAGAGGATTGATGCCAAATCCTAAAACCGGAACGGTTACAATGGAAGTGGGTAAGGCTGTCCAAGAAGTTAAAGCCGGCAAAATAGACTTTAAGGTAGATAAGTTTGGAATCGTTCATGCAAGTGTTGCTCGTATGTCTTTTGATGCAGATAAGATTTACGACAACGTTATTGAAGTGTTGCAAACAATTATCAAGTTGAAACCTACTTCTGCCAAGGGAACTTATGTAAAGAGCGTTACGGTATCTTCTACTATGAGTCCCGGCGTGAAGGTTGATCCAAAGTCAATAAGCAAATAATCTCAGTAAAACGTTGAAATATGAGAAAAGAAGAAAAGTCGCAACTGATAGAGGCAATAGGTAATGAGATAGCAAATTATCCTTATCTCTACTTTGTGGACATTGAAGGTCTTAATGCCGTAGATACTGCAAAGTTGAGAAAGTTGTGCTACAAGAACCAAGTTAAGCTGTTGGTTGTAAAGAACACTTTGCTGATAAAGGCATTGGAAAAGTCAGAAGTTGATTATTCTGAATTGTTTCCAACATTCAAGGGTTCAACTTCTGTTATGCTCTCCAACGTAAACAATGCACCTGCTAAGTTGATAAAATCGTTCAGAAACAATAGCGAGAAACCTCTATTGAAGTCTGCTTATGTAGAAGAAGGCTTCTATGTTGGTGATGCCGCTTTGGATAGTTTGATAGCTATCAAGTCTAAGAACGAGCTTATTGCAGACATCGTTTCTGCTTTGCAGTCTCCTGCAAAGAACGTTATCGGAGCATTGCAGTCGGGTGGAAATACCTTGTCAGGCGTAATTAAAACTTTGTCGGAAAGACCGGAGTAAAAGAAAAGAATAAAATTGTAAAACAAATTAAATTGTAAATAAAATGGCAGATTTGAAAGCATTCGCAGAACAATTAGTTAATCTAACTGTAAAAGAAGTAAAAGAATTGGCTGATATACTAAAAGAAGAATATGGTATAGAGCCTGCAGCAGCAGCCGTAGCTGTAGCAGCTGGTCCTGCAGCAGCAGGTGCAACTGTAGAAGAGAAAACAGCATTTGATGTTGTTTTGGCAGAGGCCGGAGCTTCTAAGCTAAATGTAGTTAAGTTAGTAAAGGATCTTTGCAGCCTTGGTCTTAAGGAAGCAAAAGAATTGGTAGATGCTGCTCCAAAGACATTGAAAGAAGGCGTTTCAAAAGAAGAAGCAGAATCTTTGAAGAAAGCGTTAGAGGAAGCTGGTGCAAAGGTTGAAATTAAGTAAGACATTTCACCACAATCATAAGACTAAAGGAAGGTATTTTCGTATGGAAATACCTCTCCTTTAATTGTGTTTTGTATCTAACTTATTTTTTAACCTTTTAATTTGAAAAACCTTGGCACAAGATAATCCAACCTTAGTTAGTTTCGCATCTGTAAAGCATTTTGAATATCCTGATTTCTTGGATATTCAGTTGAAGTCGTTTAAGGATTTTTTCCAGTTGGAAACCAACTCGGAGAACAGAGTTAATGAGGGCTTATACAAAGTATTTTCAGAGAATTTTCCTATAACAGATGCAAGGAATAATTTCGTCCTCGAGTTCTTAGACTACTTTATTGATCCTCCTCGCTATTCAATAGATGAATGTATAGAAAGAGGATTGACCTTCAGTGTTCCTTTGAAAGCAAAATTGAAGTTGTATTGCACCGATCCGGAACACGAAGATTTTGAAACAAAAATCCAAGACGTTTATTTGGGAATGATACCATATATGACTCCGAAAGGAACTTTTGTCATCAACGGAGCCGAGAGAGTTGTGGTATCTCAGTTACACCGTTCGCCGGGAGTATTTTTCGGAACAAGTACTCACGCAAACGGAATGCAGTTGTATTCTGCTCGTATAATCCCGTTCAGAGGCTCTTGGATGGAGTTCACAACCGATATTAACAACGTGATGTATGCCTACATAGACAGAAAGAAGAAGTTGCCAATCACAACTCTTTTGAGGGCTATCGGTTATGAAACAGACAAGGATATATTGGAGATATTCGACCTTGCTCAGGAAGTGAAGGTTACAAAGTCTAATTTGAAAAAGATATTGGGCAGGAGATTGGCAGCCAGAGTTGTGAAATCTTGGATTGAGGACTTTGTTGATGAGGATACGGGAGAGGTTGTTTCAATAGAAAGAACAGAGGTCGTCATAGATAGAGAAACTGTTTTAGAACAAGAACATTTGGATTTGATTTTGGATTCAGGTGTCAAGACTATCTTGTTGCACAATGATGATACGTCGGCAACAGATTACTCTATCATATTTAACACATTGCAGAAGGATACAGCCAATAATGCCAAGGAGGCTGTTGAATACATATATAGGCAGTTGCGTAGCGCAGAACCACCTGACGAAGATACAGCAAGAGGAATTATAGATAAGCTGTTCTTCTCGGACAAGAAATATGATTTAGGTGATGTCGGAAGGTATCGAATCAATACCAAATTGAATTTGAATGTAAGTGAAGACATAAAGGTCCTCACCAAGGAAGACATCATTTCAATAATAAAATACTTAATTGAGCTTATCAACTCCAAGACAGAGGTTGATGATATTGACCACTTGAGCAACAGAAGAATCAGAACGGTTGGAGAACAGTTGTATGCTCAATTTGGAGTTGGTCTTTCTCGTATGGCAAGAACCATAAGAGAAAGAATGAACGTAAGAGACAATGAGGTATTCAGCCCTACAGATTTGATAAATGCGAAGACTTTGTCTTCTGTTATCAACTCTTTCTTCGGCACCAATCAGTTGTCTCAGTTTATGGATCAAACAAACCCTCTTTCGGAATTGACCCACAAAAGAAGAATTTCTGCATTAGGTCCCGGAGGTTTGTCGAGAGATCGTTCCGGATTTGAAGTGCGAGACGTTCACTATACTCACTATGGACGTTTGTGTACCATAGAAACTCCCGAAGGACCAAACATTGGTTTGATTTCTTCGTTAAGTGTGTTTGCAAAGATAAATTCTTTGGGCTTTATCGAAACTCCATACTATAAGGTAAAGGACGGAAAGGTCTTGATGAACGAAGGACCTATCTATCTTACCGCCGAAGAAGAGGAAGACAAGATAATTGCACAGGCAACCACTCAGTTGGATTCTGACAATAGATTTGCAGAAGACAGAATAAAGGCTCGTCAAATGGCAGACTTCCCTATTGTCGCTCCCGAGCAGGTGTCTTTGATGGACGTTGCTTCAAACCAAATTGCTTCAATCGCAGCATCTTTGATTCCGTTCCTTGAACACGATGATGCCAATCGTGCATTGATGGGTTCAAACATGATGCGTCAAGCTGTTCCGTTGCTAAATCCGGACATTCCGATTGTGGGAACGGGAATAGAAGAGTCTGTGGCATACGATTCGAGAGTGCTAATTCATGCCGAAGGAGACGGAATAGTAGAGTTCGTAGATGCAAGAGAAATAGTTATTCGTTACGAAAGAGACGAAAATGAAAGATTGGTAAGTTTTGAGGACGATGTGAAGAGATATAAGCTCACAAAATTCCAAAGAACCAATCAGAGTACTTCAATCAATCTTCGTCCGATAGTAAACAAGGGAGACAAGGTTGTCAAAGGACAAGTTCTTTGCGAAGGTTATGCAACCAAGAATGGAGTTTTGGCTCTCGGAAGAAACTTACAGGTTGCATTCATGCCTTGGAAAGGTTACAACTACGAGGACGCAATCGTTATTTCCGAAAGAATTGTAAAAGAAGATATTTTCACATCAGTTCACGTTGATGAATTTATTACCGAAGTCAGAGAAACAAAACGCGGATTGGAAGAACTGACTCGGGATATTCCTAACGTAAGTCAGGAAGCTACCAAGGATCTTGACGAGAACGGAATGATAAGAATAGGCGCACATGTAAAAGAAGGTGATATTTTGGTCGGAAAGATTACCCCTAAGGGAGAATCGGATCCTACGCCGGAAGAAAAACTCTTGAGAGCTATATTCGGAGAGAAAGCAGGAGATGTAAAAGATGCTTCTCTCAAAGTTCCACCTTCAATCAGTGGCGTTGTGATTGACAAACGTTTGTTTACGAGATTTGTAAATGATAAGAAATCAAGACAACGTGCAAACGAGATTACAAAAGAACTAAAAGAGAAGTTTGAAAAAGAACAGCAAGAACTAAACAACAAGTTGATAGATAAGTTGTTCGTGTTGCTTACAGGCAAAGTTTCTGCAGGTGTTTATTCCAATTTCAGTGAGGAGTTCATACCAAAGAAATCCAAGTTCAATCAAAAGTTGCTTGCTTCGATAGACTACGCAAATGTCAATCCGAATAATTGGACTACTGATGCACAAACTAATGAACTTGTCAAAGAGATGTTGAATAATTACAACATCAAGTGCAGAGAGTTGCAAAGTGTACTTGCTCGCCAAACTTATGCGGCAACTATAGGTGATGATTTGCCATCGGGAATTGTTCAGATGGCGAAAATATACATTGCCAAGAAGAGAAAATTGAAAGTTGGAGACAAGATGGCAGGTCGTCATGGTAACAAGGGTATTGTTGCCAAGATAGTAAGGGAGGAAGATATGCCTTTCTTGGACGATGGTAAACCTGTAGATATAGTATTAAATCCGCTTGGTGTGCCTTCTCGTATGAACTTGGGACAGATTTTTGAAACTGTTCTTGGTTGGGCAGGTCATGAATTGAATTTGAGATTTCACACTCCTATATTTGACGGAGCTACTTTGGAAGATGTCAATGGATATATGGACAAGGCAGGTCTGCCTCACAATGGAAAATGTTATTTGAGAGACGGAGAGACAGGCGAGTATTTTGACCAGCCTGCAACGGTAGGATATGTCTATATGTTGAAGTTGCATCACATGATTGACGATAAGATGCACGCAAGAAGTATAGGACCATATTCTTTGATAACCCAACAACCATTGGGAGGAAAGGCTCAGTTCGGAGGCCAACGTTTCGGAGAGATGGAAGTTTGGGCGTTGGAGGCATTTGGAGCTTCTCACGTTTTGCAAGAAATACTTACGGTTAAGTCTGACGATGTTGTCGGAAGAGCCAAAGCGTACGAAGCAATAGTCAAAGGAGACAATATGCCTACACCGGGTATTCCTGAGTCGTTCAATGTATTGATACATGAATTGAGAGGATTGAATTTGGAAGTATCGTTTGATTAGTTGATGGTATTCCATTGACAAATTTAAGGCTAAGCATTATGGCGAGTAAAAAAGAAAATCAGATAAGCAGCACATTTAATTCGATGACAATCAGTTTGGCTTCTCCTCAATCAATAGAGGAGAGGTCAAGAGGAGAGGTCTTGAAACCAGAAACGATAAATTACAGAACTTACAAGCCCGAAAGAGACGGATTGTTTTGTGAGAGAATATTCGGACCGGTAAAAGACTGGGAGTGTCATTGTGGCAAGTATAAGAGAATACGTTACAAAGGAATTATCTGCGATAGGTGTGGAGTTGAGGTAACAGAGAAAAAAGTCAGAAGAGAGAGAATGGGACATATCAAGTTGGTTGTTCCTGTTGCTCACATTTGGTTTTTCCGTTCTCTTCCCAACAAGATAGGTTCTTTGCTTGGCATTCCGAGCAAGAAATTGGAGCAGATTATTTACTACGAAAAATACATAGTAATCAATCCGGGATTGGCTCAAGAGTTCGAGGTAAATAAGATGGATCTTCTCACAGAAGAAGAGTACTTCGACTACATGGAGAAGTTGCCAATGGAAAATAGACAACTTCCCGATGACGACCCGAATAAGTTTGTTGCTAAAATGGGTGCTGAGGCACTTTATGACCTCTTGAAAGAGTTAGACTTGGACAAGTTGTCATACGAGTTGAGACACAAAGCACACAACGAGACTTCTCAGCAGAGAAAACACGATGCTTTGAAAAGATTGAACGTTGTGGAGGCATTCAGAGAAGCCAACAAGAAGAGAGAGAACAGACCGGAGTGGATGATAGTTCAGGTAGTACCTGTCATTCCGCCTGATTTGCGTCCGCTTGTTCCGTTGGACGGAGGACGTTTTGCAACCTCAGACCTCAATGACTTGTACAGACGAGTAATCATACGAAACAATCGTTTGAAAAGATTGATAGAGATAAAAGCTCCCGATGTCATCATGCGTAACGAAAAACGTATGTTGCAGGAAGCTGTCGATTCGTTGTTTGACAATTCGAGAAAGTCAAGCTCTGTCAAGTCTTCTGATGCAAACAGACCATTGAAGTCTTTGTCCGATTTCTTGAAAGGAAAGCAGGGTCGTTTCCGTCAGAACTTGTTGGGTAAACGTGTGGACTACTCAGGACGTTCGGTAATTGTCGTAGGACCGGACTTAAAGATGCACGAGTGCGGTTTGCCAAAAGATATGGCATCAGAACTATTCAAACCATTCATCATAAGAAAGATGTTGGAGAGAGGAATAGTCAAGACCGTCAAATCCGCAAAGAAAATAGTAGATAAGAGAGAAGATCCGAGAGTTTGGGAAATTCTCGAAAACATATTGAAAGGACACCCTGTTCTTTTGAACCGAGCTCCGACCCTTCACCGTTTGGGTATCCAAGCATTCCAACCTAAATTGGTCGAAGGCAAAGCGATAAGATTGCACCCGTTGGTGTGTGCAGCGTTCAACGCCGACTTTGACGGAGACCAAATGGCAGTCCATGTACCGCTTGGAAACGCAGCCATATTGGAAGCACAGCTGCTAATGCTCGCTTCTCACAACATATTAAGCCCTGCAAACGGAACACCGATTACCGTACCTTCTCAAGATATGGTTTTGGGATTGTATTACATGACTAAAGGAAGAGTATCGGACGAAACAGGCAAGGTGAAAGGCGAAGGCATGACTTTCTATTCTTCCGAAGAAGTACAGATAGCACACAACGAAGGCAGAATAGACTTGCACGCCAACATCAAATTGAGAAGACTCAGAACCGAAGACTCAGAACCGAAGTACGAAATAATAGACACAACCGTCGGAAGAGTGTTGTTCAACCTTGTTGTGCCGCCTGAATACGGCTACATAAACGTGGTATTGAAGAAGAGCATCTTGCGAGACATCATAGGCGATGTGTTGAAAGTTTGCGGAATGGCAAAGACAGCCAAGTTCCTCGACGACATCAAGGACTTGGGATACAGAATGGCGTTTGTGGGTGGCTTGTCATTTAACCTTGGCGACGTATTAGTACCTGAGGAAAAAGTTGAAATGATTAAGGAAGCAAACGCATCGGTAGATGAAGTCATGATGAACTACCAAATGGGTCTGATAACCAATAATGAGCGATACAATCAGGTCATCGATATTTGGACAGACACCAACCGCCGTTTGACCGAGGTTGTTATGAAGCACATATCCGAAGACAGACAAGGATTTAACCCTGTGTATATGATGCTTGACTCGGGAGCTCGTGGTAGTAAGGAGCAGATACGTCAGCTTACCGGTATGCGTGGATTGATGGCAAAACCTCAAAAGTCGGGAGCAACGGGAGCCGAGATTATCGAGAACCCGATTATCTCCAACTTCAAGGAGGGATTGTCGGTGTTGGAGTACTTTATTTCAACTCACGGAGCAAGAAAAGGTTTGGCGGATACTGCTTTGAAGACAGCCGAAGCAGGATATTTGACAAGAAGGTTGGTCGATGTAACTCACGATGTCATCATTACCGAAGAAGATTGCGGCACGTTGAGAGGAATTCCTACAACAGCCTTGAAGAAGAACGAAGATATAGTACAAACACTATACGACAGAATACTCGGTAGAGTAACAGTTCATGACATCATACACCCTCAAACAGGTGAGATTATTGCCAGATCGGGAGACGAATTGACTGAAGACATTTGTCAAAAGATAGAAGACTCTCCGATAGAGGAAGTAGAAATTCGTTCAGTTTTGACCTGCGAAAGCAAGAGAGGCGTTTGTGCAAAATGTTACGGACGAAACCTTGCAACGGGCAAGATGGTACAAAAAGGAGAGGCAGTCGGCGTCATTGCTGCTCAGTCAATCGGAGAGCCGGGAACTCAGCTTACATTGAGAACCTTCCACGTCGGCGGTGTGGCAGGCGGAAACGTTGGTTCAAATTCAAAATTGACGGCTAAGTATGACGGAATGATGCAAATAGATGAGTTGCGTAGTGTTCCGTTCCAAGACGGCGACGACAAGTACAGCGTAGTCATAGGACGTTCTGCCGAAATGAGAATAACCGACCCTCATACACAAGCAATCCTTTCGTCGGGAAACATACCTTACGGAGCCAAGTTGTATTTTGAAAACAATGTAGAGGTTCACAAGGGAGACGTGATAGCAGAGTGGGATCCATACAATGCAGTTATCATATCCGAAGTAAGCGGAAAGGTAAGATACGAATCTATCGTAGAAGGTGTTACCTACAGGATAGAATCCGATGATCAGACAGGTTTGCAAGACAAGGTTATCATCGAATCGAGACAAAAATCCAAGAACCCTTCAATCAGCATAGTAGATGAAGCAGGTGAAATCATAAAAACCTACGACATTCCGGTGGGTGCCCACCTTATTGTCGAAGATGAGCAAGATATTCAACAAGGAACATCATTGGTCAAAATACCTCGTTCGTTTGGCAAGGCAGGAGACATCACGGGAGGTTTGCCGAGAGTAACCGAGCTGTTTGAAGCACGAAATCCGTCAGACTCTGCAGTCGTTGCCGAAATTGATGGTGTCGTAACCTTGAACAAGAAGTTGAAGAGAGGAAACAGAGAGGTCATAATAACTCCTAAGATAGGAGAGAAGAGAACTTATCTAATACCTACAACAAAGCAAATTCTTGCTCAGGAGAACGACTATGTCAAAGCAGGAACACCGCTAAGCGAAGGAGCAATCACCCCTGCCGACATATTGGCAATAAAAGGACCTATGAAAGTACAAGAGTACATAGTGAACGAAGTACAAGAGGTCTATCGTTTGCAAGGTGTGAAGATCAACGACAAACACTTTGAAGTCATCGTTCGTCAGATGATGAGAAAAGTAGAGATTGACGACCCCGGTGATACACGTTTCCTTGAAGGAGAAATGGTCAATAAGTTAGACTTCCAAGAAGAGAATGACAACATATTTGGCATGAAGGTGGTAACAGACAAAGGCGACAGCGAGAATTGTCACGAAGGTCAGATTATCACAGCTCGAAAGTTGCGAGACGAGAACTCCTCATTGAAGAGAAAAGACAAAGCACTTGTTGTGGCAAGAGACGCAATGCCTGCAACTGCACACCAAGTTCTTCAAGGAATAACCAAAGCCTCATTACAGACAAAGAGCTATCTTTCGGCAGCATCTTTCCAAGAGACAACCAAAGTCTTGAACGAAGCAGCCATCAGTGCAAAGACAGACTATTTGTTGGGAATGAAGGAGAATGTTTTGGTAGGACACCTTATCCCTGCAGGAACAGGATTGCCCGAATACGCCAAAGCAATGGTTTCCAACAAAGACCAAATAGAAGAACAAAACGTTCAGACAATACAACCTGTCAGAAGAGGCAGAAAACCTGCTGAAAAGGTATCGGCAGAATAATAAAATGAATTTGGAAATACGAGAATGCCTTGTTGCACTCTCGTATTTCTTTTTTTGACAAACAGACAAACATGGAAAACGAAAACAAACAAGGACAGATAGACATCGAATTGACACCCGATGTAGCACAAGGAGTTTATAGCAATCTCCAACTGATACAACACTCTCCCACAGAGTTTGTAATGGACTTCATACAAGTAATGCCCGGAGTTCCCAAGGCACAAGTAAAAAGCAGAGTGATACTTTCACCCATTCATGCAAAGAAACTGCTTGCCGCTTTACAAGAGAACATATCACGCTATGAGATGACCAACGGCAAGATTAAAGACATACAACCCGGCACACCATACGAACGAATAAATCCCATAGGTAAGGCATAACGCAAGGAGAGTTGCCGAAAGAGTGATTAAAATAGATTGATGAGTAATTATTGCTGTCCGGTAAAATGACTATCTTTGCTCATGGTTATATTTTAATTTCTCAAAAACAAAGATAACCAAAAGGGTTGATACTTCGTGAGAAGTGTCAGCCCTAATTTATTTCCTTTGCAAAAGTTTTACCGGACAGCAATATATATAGAGAGCTTATTTCTCTCCCCATATCTTAATGGTTGTATCATCTGAACCGCTGATAATTCTTTTGCTATCGAGACTATATGCTACGGACCAGACATAACTTGAATGTCCCTCCAAAGTTTTAAGACATTCTCCTGTGTTTGCATCCCATATCTTAATGGTTTTATCCCCTGAACCGCTGATTATTTTTGTACCATCGGGACTATATGCTACAGATTCGACATAACCTGAATGTCCCTCCAAGGTTTTAAGGCACTCTCCTGTGTTTGCATCCCATATCTTAATGGTTTTATCATCTGAACCACTGATTATTTTTGTGCCATCGGGACTATATGCTACGGAATAGACACCTTCTGAATGTCTCTCCAAGGTTTTAAGGCATTGTCCTGTGTTTGCGTCCCATATCTTAATGGTTTTATCCTCTGAACCGCTGATAATTTTTGTGCCATCGGGACTATATGATACGGAATTGATACCTTCTGAATGTCCCTCCAAGGTTTTAAGGCATTCTCCTGTATTTGCATCCCATATCTTAATGGTTTTATCATCTGAACCGCTGATTATTTTTTTGCCATCGGGACTAAACGCTACGGACCAGATAATATCTGAATGTCTCGTCAAGGTTTTAAGACATTCTCCTGTGTTTGCATCCCATATCTTTATGGTTTTATCAAATCCACCGCTGATTATTTTTGTGCCATCGGGACTATATGCTACGGACCAGATATCTTCTGAATGTCCCTTTAAGGTTTTAAGGCATACAACCTTATCCTTATTTCCTGTAATAGGTTTATCGCATCCTACAAATAAAGCAGTAAAGACTGCAATCAAACTAAAAATCTTTATTTTATTCATTTTCAACTGTTTTTTTAACGTGAGTTCGATGAAATATAACTCATTGAAAATTTGGCAATCAGCGAAATTCTTCGTAACTTTGTAGTGAAAAAAACAATAAAACAAAAGAATTTCGCTATGATTACCGAGGACAAAGTTACTGAAATTTTCTGTGT
>SFPR01000092.1 GCA_004551865.1 Bacteroidales bacterium | reverse complement strand
TTTTCATGCACTTTCCAAACCCAAACAGCAAGAGTTTACACCCTTGCAGATAGTTGATTTTCAAACTCTTCATTTTGTTCCGAATAGAACGGCGTTTTGACATTAACAAAACGCCGATTTATTTTCGCAAAACGGCGTTTCGTCAGAATAGATTGGCGTTTTGATTTTGCCAAATTGCCGTTGCATTTTTGCGAAGCAGGATTGCCAACCGCCAAAGATGCGAAAACGCAGCAAAAATCGAAGAAAAGCCTCCCTCAACAGAAGCTATACAGAACGAAATTTGCTACCTTTGCGGGCTGTAAAAAGAAGAGATTATGACACAAGTTGCAATTTTGAATATAGGAGACGAGTTGTTGATTGGTCAGGTGGTCAATACCAATGCTGCCGAAATGGCAAAGATGTTGAACTCTGAGGGTTTTGATGTGATAGAGACCCTTGTTGTGGGAGACAGAGGGGAGATGATTGTTTCGGCTCTTCGTTCTCTTATGCAAAGAGCCGATGTGGTTCTTTTGACAGGTGGGCTCGGTCCTACAAAGGACGATATTACCAAGAAGATTTTAGCTCGTGAGTTTGGTGCAAGGCTGATTGTGGACGAAAAAGTTCTCAATCATGTGGAGCAGTATTTCAAACAAAAAAATCTTCCTTTCACTCCCACAAACCGAGAGCAGGCTTTGGTTCCCGATAATTGCAGGGTGATTTTTAATTCTGTGGGAACAGCTCCCGGAATGTGCTTTGAAAAGGAGGGGAAGGTGGTGATTTCGATGCCCGGAGTGCCGTTTGAGATGCGTCTTATGATGAAAGAGGTGATAAATATTCTCAAACAACATTTCAAAAGTGAGGCAATAGAACACCGTACTTTGCTTTTGTCGGGCATTGGCGAGAGTTTTCTTTCCGATATGCTTGAAGGGTTTGAAGCTGCTTTGCCGAAAAATATCACTCTTGCCTATCTTCCCAAGGGCGGAACGATAAGGCTGAGACTTACTTGCAAGGGAGAGAACAGAGAGACGGTAATCTCTCAAATCGAAACCCAAACCGGTGTTCTTCGTACTCTTGTCGAGAAGTACTTTATGGGCTTTGATTGCGACAATCTTGCTCAAACCCTCGCTGACAGGCTGTTGCAAAAAGGTAAAACGATATGTACGGCAGAGAGTTGTACGGGAGGAAACATTGCTCACTTGATTACGCTTGTTCCGGGCAGCAGTGTATATTATAAAGGTAGTGTTGTGAGCTATTCAAACTCGGTAAAGGCAGATGTTTTGGGCGTGAGCAAAGACGATTTGGAGACTTTCGGAGCTGTGAGCGAGCAGGTAGTGAGGCAAATGGCAGAGGGAGCAAGGCGATTGTTGCATACCGATTATGCAATAGCCACTTCGGGCATTGCAGGACCAACGGGAGGCAGCAGCCAAAAGCCTGTCGGTACGGTGTGGATTGCTGTTGCCGGCGACGATTTCTGCATTGCACAAAAGTATTTCTTTGCAACAAGTCGTGACAACTTTATCGAACGAGCTTCAAATCAGGCTTTGCTGATGTGTTTGGAGAATGTGAAAACAGTCGTTGCTCACATATAGATTGTAATTCACATCTTTGTTGTAACTTTGCACCCAAGTAATAAAAGCTGTTAAGCTGTTTGACGTGATATGAAGAGGTTGATAAAGTTTTTCCTTCGCAAAGTGCCGAGACCTATCTTGCAAAGATTTGTCCGAATTGCTATGGTGTGTTGCAAACCTTTGTATTTGGGTAACCAAAAGGAGTGTCCGGTGTGCGGAAAGCATTATAGGAAGTTTTTGCCTTATGGTTATGTAACCTCGAGAGACAATGCTTTGTGTCCGAATTGCCTTGCCTTGGAGAGACATCGCCTTTTGTGGTTGTTTTTGCGAACAAAAACCGACCTTTTTTCCTCAAAGCTGTCTTTTCTTCACATAGCTCCCGAGATTTGTTTCATAAAACGTTTTAAGGCTGTGCCTACTCTCGACTACAAGACGGCAGATTTGGAAAGTCCGTGGGCAGATATTCACCTCAATGTGGAGAGTATGCCTTTGGAGAGCGAGAGTTTTGACGTGATAATGGCAAACCATATTTTGGAACATGTCGAACACTTGGACAAAGCTATGAGTGAGATTTTCAGAGTCCTCAAAAAGGGAGGTTGGGCGGTGCTTCTTTCACCTATAAACCCCGAAAGGGAGACTACTTATGAGGATAGCTCGATTACAAGTCCCGAAGAAAGAGAAAAACACTTCGGTCAGAAAGACCACCTGAGGGAGTTCGGAAAAGATTATGCCGAAGTACTCTCTCGGGCAGGCTTTATGGTCGAAGATATTGACTTTGCATCTTCGATAGATGCCAAAACAGTGGAGCGTTATGCTCTTGCAAGCGGCGAAGTGTCGAGTATAGTAAATCATATCTTTGTTGTAAGAAAACCATAAGAGCGATGAAGATTGTTTTGGTAGGCACTGCATATCCTTACAGAGGTGGTTTGGCATCGTTCAATGAGAGATTGATGCAACAGTTTCAAGACGAAGGAGACCAAGTCGAAATACAAACCTTCTCTTTGCAATATCCCTCGTTTCTTTTCCCGGGAAAAACTCAATATAGCGATAGTACACCCTCTCACAGCTTCAAGATAGAACGCTCGGTCAGCTCGGTAAACCCTTTTTCGTGGATAAGAGTCGGACGAAAGCTCAAACGCATGCAACCCGACATCATTATAATAAAGTATTGGCTGCCTTTCATGGCTCCATGTTTCGGAACGATAGCCTCTGTTGCCAAGGCGAACAAACATACTCGCATTGTGGCAATAGCCGACAACATAATAGCTCACGAACCTCGCTTTTTTGACAAGTGGTTTACGGCATATTTTGCAAAAAAAGTCGATTGTTGGGTGGCAATGAGCCAAAGCGTTTTGAAAGATATTGATATTTTTGACACAAAGTCTCCTCGGGTTTTGACACCTCACCCTTTGTTTGACAATTTCGGGCAAGCTGTCGAGAGAAATCTTGCACTCAAAGCTCTCAATCTGCAAGCAGACAAAATCAATCTCCTCTTTTTCGGATTGGTAAGAGAATATAAGGGCTTGGATATTCTTTTGCAGGCAATGAAAGACCAAAGACTTAAAGCATATCCGCTTTGTCTTGTGGTTGCAGGTGAGTTTTACGATGATTATTCAAAGTATGAACAAATGGTTGAGGAGTATGGTTTGAGCGGAGTGGTCAAAATGGAAAACAAGTTTATAAAGGACGAAGATGTGGCGACGTATTTTTCGGCTTGTGACTTGGTTGTGCTGCCCTACAAGAGTGCAACTCAGAGCGGAGTTACACAGATAGCTTTCCATTTCTCCAAACCGATGCTTGTAACCAAGGTGGGAGGATTGCCTGAGATTGTTTCGGAGGGCAGAAGTGGCTATGTGTGTGAGCCAAATGCCGAAAGCATAGCCGATTGTTTGGTAGATTTTTGTTCAAACCAAAGAAACTTTGACCAAACCTTGCAACAAGAAAAGCAACGTTTCGCATGGGACAAGATGACCGCCGCAATAAGAGAGTAAGGAGCAAAGCACCTTTGCGATTGGGTTTGGCAGGAGGAGGAACAGATGTGTCGCCTTTTTCAGATATTTATGGAGGCTGCATACTTAATGCAACCATAAGCTTGTATGCTTATTGCGATATTGTGCCTCGAGATGACGGAAAGATAATTTTCACAACCGAAGACAGAGGAGAAAGATTT
This sequence comes from Bacteroidales bacterium, assembly GCA_004551865.1. GTDB lineage: Bacteria > Bacteroidota > Bacteroidia > Bacteroidales > P3 > Onthomorpha. The sequence goes on along the minus strand of SFPR01000092.1, from coordinate 134 downwards.
GAATGCACAAGCAGGCGGGAGCTTCCCATGAATGGCAATCTCGATTTGCTAAAGGCGATTTACAACAGGGTGATAAAGGATTTTGATTTGCCTGCTCAATCGTTTGAACTGCACACTTTTGTCGATGCACCTGC
>SFPR01000091.1 GCA_004551865.1 Bacteroidales bacterium | reverse complement strand
GGTGATACTCAACAGAAATGGAGCCGTTATCTTCTCGACAAAGAACTTTGATGAGTGTTGGAATGGCAAATACAAAGGAGAGTATGTACCTCAGGGGGTTTACAAATATATGGTCGTTTATCACAGTGTTCGTACCCCGGATATGAAACAACGAAAAATCGGCTCAATCATGGTGATGTATTAGCAGATAGATTCCGAGTACCATAAACAAAGGGTTGCTCTACAACGAGAACAACCCTTTTGTCATATCCTAATTTATGCAGAACTATTTCTTAAAAGGCGGTTTTATCATTTTGGAACGAATGCCAAATTGAAGCCTACTCCGTGTTGGTTTACTATATCAATGATCCTTAAGAAGTTATCAACTTGTTGTTTGTCAATCCATAATCTTTGGACTCTACCTACATGAAAGCAAGGAAGTACGAACTGTTTAGGAAGCTGGTAGGAATAGAGCAGGGATAGTTCTTTTGTACCTATTCAGATGGGGCATCATGAGGCTCATGACATGGAGGCGATGCACTATTGTCTCAAGTAATACACGCATATATGTATGTGAGCTTTGTTTTTAAGGGTTTACTACATAGTAATAATTGTGGACCTATACCTCTCAGGACTGGTAGATATGCAAACCATTTTCAAAACCTTGTTTAGGTAAGAGTTTGTCTCAGAATGACAAATTAGCCAAAAATATGGCGTTTTTTTTGAGAGTATTATAATTATGTGTACTTTTGCAAAAAAATAGTACACATTCATCATGGGTAAAGGTCGCATAATACTATTCATTGCCGAAGTAATTCTGACGATTTGCACATTGCAGGCTCAAAATATTGTTTTGAACTCTTCGACACACAACACTATACAATATACTTGTTCAGGTTATTTGTACGATAACTCAATGAGCGGAGCGTATTCGGCAAATCAAGATCGTTGGGTTACGATTTGTCCTCCCCAAGGTAGTGGAAGTAATCGCAGAGTGCAGTTGCGATTTGACGAGTTTGACATTGCAAGCGGCGACAAGGTCTATATCTATCAAGGAACAAGCATTTCTTCTCCTATAATGACTACCGATGACAATGTTCCCTATTTCACGGGACACTATTTGCAAGGAAGAACCGTCATGCCTTCGCTCATGGTAAACTCAGGTTGCCTTACGGTGCGTCTGCAAACCGATGCCAACACTCAGGGACAAGGCTTCAAGGCAACAATAGAGTGTACAGCTTTGTGCCAACACCCCGAAGCGGTATTGGATACGGTTTTTTACGTCAAAAATGGTGGCCAACCGATACCTCATAATATGAAAAGAGGAACGGATACAATAGTTTTGGAAAACGGACATGAGCAAATAGTCGATTATAAGAGCATAGACATCTGTTTTGGAGACACTTTGATAGTGAAAGCCAAGCCTTTGTTTCCAGAAAATGACAATTCTTATCACCAGAGTGCCGACAGATGCCGATACTATTGGAGCTTTGGAGATGGTAATACAAGAACGGTTAATTTTGATACAACAGTCAGCCATTTCTACTCTCAGGTTAATGGCTACGACTTGTCCTATTCGCTTGAAGACACGACCAACGGAGGTTGCAGAAGCAACAACTTTGAATCCTATAGAGTGAGAATTGCAAAAAATCCGATAAGAGAGTTTGCCTCTCCGACTCTTTGTTCCAACCAAGAGGGAGAATTTACCATAGGGTACGACCAAAGTAACGATTTGAGGGTCGATTCGTCAATCTTTTTGAGCAATGTGAGGGAGAGATATGAGAACACGGTCTTTATTCCCGATGGTCCGAATTGTCGAAGCCTCAGCCAGAGCGGCTGTTACAACGCTCCTGTGGTTTTTGACCAGTTTTCGCCCGGAGCAACTATCACAAGCGTCGATGATATTGTCTCTGTATGTATCAATATGGAGCATACATTTCTCGGAGACTTGGGATTTTCGATAATATGTCCCAATGGACAGAGTGCAATCTTGAAACACAATACTCATGCAGGAGGAGCCGACTTGGGTATCGCCTCAAGTAGTACCTCTTGCAGCAGTGCTTGTCTTGCACAATGCAACCCTCAGGGAATAGGTTGGACATATTGTTTTTCCAATCAGCTGCTGACCAACTCTCGAGGTGTCATTACGGGCGTAGGAGCTTCAAGAGTGGACTCGACCAATACTGTTGCACAGACAGGTTACTTTCAAACTCCGATGCAAAGCACAAGCAGTTCGTCAAACAGAGAAACCGTTGATTTGAACGGATTTGCAGGCTTGGTAGGCTGTCCTTTGAACGGAGAATGGTCAATCATGGTTTGCGACGATTGGGGTGCGGACAACGGGTATGTATTTTGGTGGGATTTGAATTTGACCCAGAGTATGAGTGCCTCAATAAATTGGGATTACAATGTGCCTATTGATACTATTGTGTTCAATGCTCCTTCTTTTTTTAACATGCAGACCTCTCAAAGAGCAGAAATATCGCCCGGAATAGGCGATGCAGGCAATTATCCCTTCTCAGTCTCGCTTACGGACGATTTTGGCTGCACTTGGAACGATGTTTCTTCAATCCATATATTACCTTCGCCGACAACAACGATAGACGCCTCAATTTGCCAAGGGCAAACCTACAACCAACACGGATTTAATGCTTCATCTTCCGGAACGTACACTCGTACCACAGCCTCAAACCAAGGTTGCGATAGTACGATTGTTCTGCATTTGAATGTCAATCCTTTATGCAGCGATACTATTTCGGCAACAATCTGCCAAGGAGAGACATACAATCAATTTGGCTTCAACACATCTGTTGCCGGTTTCCATACTCAATATCTTCAAAGCATACACGGCTGCGATAGTATTGTTACACTTGATTTGACTATTCTGCCAACGTATAGGGATACGATAACGGCGGAGATATGCGATAATGAAGTTTATACTCAATTTGGTTTTAATGTTTCGGAGCAGGGGGTATATACACAACATCTTCAAAGCATGCATGGTTGTGATAGTGTCATAGTGTTAAACTTGCTTGTCCACCCGACCTATAATGACACGATAACGGCGGATATATGCGATAATGAAGTTTACACTCAGTTTGGTTTTAATACATCAGAGGCAGGGTATCATACGCTGAACTTGCAAAGTATCAATGGTTGTGATAGCCTTGTTACACTTAACTTGCTTGTCCACCCGACATTCAATGATACAATAGCTGCGGAAATATGCGATAACGAAACCTATACTCAATTTGGTTTTAATGTTTCGGAGCAGGGGGTATATACTCAACATCTTCAAAGCATACATGGTTGCGATAGCCTTGTTACACTTAACTTGCTTGTCCACCCGACCTACAATGACACGATAACGGCGGAGATATGCGATAATGAAACCTACACACAATTTGGTTTCAACACATCAGAGGCAGGGTATCACACTCAATATCTTCAAAGCATATACGGTTGTGATAGTGTCATAGTGTTAAACTTGCTTGTCCACCCGACCTATAATGACACGATAACGGCGGAGATATGCGATAATGAAGTTTACACTCAATTTGGTTTCAATGTTTCGGAGCAGGGGGTATATACACAACATCTTCAAAGCATACATGGTTGCGACAGCCTTGTTACACTTGATTTGACTATTCTGCCAACATATAGGGATACGATAACAGCGGAGATATGTGATGATGAAGTCTATGCCCAATTTGGT
>SFPR01000090.1 GCA_004551865.1 Bacteroidales bacterium | reverse complement strand
TATCCAGTTTTTTGACCAGTTTAAGGAAGCTTTCCGCCAATTCTTTTTTGTGTTTCAGTGAAACGACGTTCCAGTAGGCCTTATCGATATTGTATAGGGTCATTTGCTTTTGTGCATCTGCCGTATTGCAAGCGATATCCTCTGCAATATCAGCCATTTTGTTCATGGCTATGATACTTCCTCCCATAAACAAGGGCTGTGTGACTTGTAGGGTGGCAGCAAAGAGGTTACGAGTGTCTGTATGCAAAGCGTCAACAAGACTTAGTCCTGTAGCATTCAACATGTTTGTAAGAGCTCCTATCTGTTCTTGTGAGAGTGTCTGTGTTATGTCGGGCATAATCTGTCCGATAGCTCCCATTGACGAAGAGCCTAAATTTTGGAGTTCCACTTTTTGGTCGTCATTAAGCAAAGAGAACTCCTTACTTACATACATGTAGCCTCCGAAAGCGTTTACATGCGGCAAGTATTTTGTGCGAGCCGATTTTCTGACATTTTTTGCCAGCTCCAGCTTCGCTCTTGCGACCCCCATCTGCTTGTTGTTGCGCAAAGCCATTTGTCTACAACTGTCAAGGCTGAATATTCTCTGTGCCATGGCAGTAGTAGCAGTCAGACACGCTACGACAAGAGTTGAAAAAAGACACTTTCTACGAATCATTCTGAATATAATATGTTCAAATCCAATATCGCTTTTATTTGTTTAATTGAAAGCAAAGGTACGTGAGCCTATCATGTTTCCGTCGGCAAATATGCTCACTGTATAAGTTCCTGCCTCGAGGTATTCTGTCACCTGTCGGTAAGTAGATAGCGTGATTGCCTCACCAGAATATTCTACGGCTTTCTTCATTGTACACTCCAATGTACGGTTTTCATACTGGAAAGAGCCACCACCTCCGAGTGTAGTGCCGTTTGGGGTTGTTATTCTTACATAGAACGTGCGCAATCCGTTTGACGCTGTCACGTTTCGTGCCACAGTGAAGTCGACCTGAAAGCTCTTGCAGTCTTTTATTTTCTTTGCGGGCTTCCCGTTTTTTTTCTTTGCGGTCATTGTTATTCCAGTTGCGTCGAGTTGTGCAGCTATAGCGACTTTTTGCGAAAGCGATTCCTTTTCGTTGCTAAGACCTTCTATCTGTCTTGTGGCTTCTGCATATTGTCCCTTCACTCTGTTGTTCTCAGCGGTAAGGTTTTGGTTCAGTCTGTTGAGCGAGTCTATTTCAAGCACGTAAGTTCTCAAGACGGCCCTGACGGTAGCGAGTTCTTTCTTCAGTCTTGCAATTTCTCTTGCGTCAGAAGCCTTTACTCTTTTCAATTCCTCCAGCAGTTCCTGTGTTCTCAACTGTTCCTGAGTGAGTTGTGCCACGATGGAGTCGTTGTTGATTTGAGTTTTCATTTCGCTATACTGTCTTGCAAACTGCTCATATTCATTCTCCATTTCCTTTTTGTCAAGTATTGCGAGTTCTTGCATCTCCTGATTTGCTTTTTTCTGTTTTGAGAGATCCAATCCCAGATAAGCCACTCCGGCTGCAAGCAATATGATGACAGCTACAAGAGGCAGAATTATTTTTTTGTTCATATTCGGGTTTATATTATATTATTTATGTTATACGATTGCAAAATTAGGAAAAAAAGTCGAATATTCAATGTAGTTATCATCGATTATCCCCTAAACATTATTAAAATTATGAGAAATTAGGAAATTTAGAACATATTTCCCTCATTTTATCCCCCTATTGTTTAGTGCCTTTGTGTATTTTGCGGCATTTTGTAGATGTTCTGCATATGTTACGGCAAAGTTGTGTGTCCCTGAGAAGTCCTCCTTTGCACACATGTATAGATAGTCGTGATGTACATAGTTAAGTACGGCATCTATGCCTGCCACAGAAGCTATTTTTATTGGTCCTGGCGGCAGTCCTTGGTTTTTGTATGTATTGTAAGGACTGTCTACTGTTAGAAGTTTATGATATATTCTTCTTAGGGCAAAGTCTTTCAGTGCAAACTTTATTGTCGGGTCAGCTTGCAATGGCATACCTTTTTTCAATCTGTTGAAATACATTCCAGCTATCATGGGTTTCTCTGAATTGTTTGCCGTTTCCTCGTCCACGATGCTTGCCAGTGTTGCCACTTCATCTTTTGTAAGTCCCATGGCGTTTGCCTTGGTCGTTCTTTCTTCATTCCAGAAGTTGTTGTTTGCCTTTTCCATCTTCTTCATAAGTTTGTCGAGCGAGATGTTCCAGTACACCTCGTATGTGTCTGGAATGAACAAAGCCATCACTGTGGATGTGTCACAACCGTATTTGTTGCAGAATTCCTGATCGGCCAGTTGCTCAGCCACTTCAGCACTGTCGAGCATCAGTTTATGAGCCAACACGGCAGCCAACCGGTCTGTGGTACGCGATTCTGGCATTGTAAGTTTCACTGGGCTTTGCATACCGTTTTTCATTTTTCTGAACAATGAGAATGTGCTTTCTCCCGGTTCTACAGCATATCGGCCTGTACGTATTTTGTCGCCATCATAACCAAAGTGTCTTGCCATATTTGAGAAGGCATTCACTGCATGGCTTTTCCCTACCTTTTCCAACTTAACGACCACCGAGTCTGTTGTATCGTCGGCATCAATGTAGATATATTCTGTATTAGACTGTTTCGAGAATTCTGTGAAGAAGAAACAATAGAGCAGAATGGCTATTGCTACCACAACAGCCAACACTGCATATACATAAATCTTTGGTCTGAATGTTTTCATTTTCAGGATTGTTTATAAATATATATTAATGTACGTGCGCGCGTAAAGTACAAAGTTACTGTACAATTCGTTGCATATTAAGTTCTGAAATTTTATTGTCGGGCGAGACAGATGCTTTCACCTTGAAGGTGTCGAATGAACTATTAGAGTCGCCGGAGAGTTGCGTAATTTTGTCTATTGAGAAATTCACTTTAAATGCGAACGAACCATTTCCCCGGTCAATTTTTTCGATTATCCAGTCGTTGTTCAGTCTGAATTCCACATTTTCCACATGTGCTTCATTATGAATCTTGTGCATATACTCTATGACATCATTCTTGTTAGCGTTTTCCTTATGCAAAAAACTTGTGAGAATAATGTCGACACACGATACAAGTGTAGCCTCATCATTATTTGCCAAAGCGTTGAAGAACGAAGTGAATATCGCACTTATGTTAGCTTTGTCTTCTGCGTTTACCTTTTTCGAGTCAAGAAGCGTATAAGCGTCATGTGCTTGGTCTATATACATCCCGTCAGCATGTTCGTCTATATATTTCTGATATGCCTCGATGGTGTTTTTCTGTGTAGCTTCCATCCAGTCGATTGAATCTATTTTCAGTTTTGCCTCCACGTTGTGCAGGCTGTTTGGATAAAGTTGCATATATCTCAAGATGGCAGCCTTAGAATTGCTCACCACGGCATTAGTCCAGTCGGAGTCCACTTTTTTTAGCATTTCCAGATGGCTTTGTATAGAGTCACGATGCTCGCTTGGCGCATCTGCATAAATGTCTAGATAGTTTTGCAACACAGCCGGTTCGTTACTCATCATTGCATTCTCATAAGCCTCAAGCTCATTTCTCATCTGTGTTGTCTTATAGAAATACAAGCCCACAAACACCACTGCAAGTGCGATGACAAACGAAACGACCCATGGAGTATAAGATTTTTTCTTTTTTTCGTTTTTGTTCCCTTCGCCATTAGTGTCGCTGTTT
>SFPR01000007.1 GCA_004551865.1 Bacteroidales bacterium | reverse complement strand
CCTTTTCATCATATTGTACCTTAAAATCTTGTTTAAGCATATCCATTATTTCATGAGCCTTTTCCGGCATTCCGTCTTTTTTTACCAACGGAAGAACAGCCGCTTTCACCGGAGCCAATACTCTCGGCAATTTCATCACAACTCTTTGCGAGCCGTCTTCAAGCTGTTCCTCTGTGTAGGCGTATGAGAACACTGCAAGGAATGTGCGGTCGAGACCTATCGAAGTCTCGATAACGTATGGTACATAGCTCGCATTCAATTCGCTGTCAAAGTATTGGAGTTTCTTTCCGCTGAACTCTTGATGTCTTTTGAGGTCAAAATCTGTCCGAGAGTGAATTCCCTCCAATTCTTTGAAGCCGAACGGGAAGTTAAACTCGATATCTGTTGCCGCATTGGCATAGTGAGCAAGTTTTTCGTGATCGTGATAGCGGTAGTTCTCCTTTGGTATGCCCAGAGCCAAATGCCACTTCATTCTTGTCTGCTTCCAATACTCAAACCATTTGAGTTCTTCTCCCGGACGGACAAAAAACTGCATCTCCATCTGCTCAAATTCTCTCATTCTGAAGATAAACTGACGTGCAACAATCTCATTTCTGAATGCCTTTCCGATTTGAGCAATACCAAATGGGATTTTCATTCTTCCGGTCTTCTGAACGTTGAGGTAATTGACAAAGATACCCTGAGCGGTTTCGGGTCTGAGGTAAATAGTGTCAGCTTCATCGCTCACCGATCCCACCTTTGTCGAAAACATAAGGTTAAACTGTCTTACATCTGTCCAGTTTTTTGTTCCGGAAACAGGACACACAATACCCAATTCCTCAATCAAAGCTTTTATACCGGCAAGGTCGTTGTTTGTCATCAAATCTGCATAACGCTTTTGTATGTCCTGCATCTTCGATTTGTGTTCCAACACTCTCGGATTGGTGTCCAAGAACATCTGACGGTCGAAACTCTCGCCGAACTTCTTGGCTGCCTTGTCGCATTCCTTGTTTATCTTTTCTTCTATCTTATTTATGTAATCTTCTATGAGAACATCTGCACGGTAACGCTTCTTTGAGTCTTTGTTATCGATGAGCGGATCGTTGAAAGCATCAACATGACCCGACGCCTTCCAAATTGTGGGGTGCATAAAGATAGCCGAATCAATTCCGACTATGTTTTCGTGCATCTGAGTCATCGACTTCCACCAATACTGCTTGATATTGTTTTTCAATTCCACGCCATTCTGACCGTAATCATAGACTGCACTCATGCCATCGTAGATTTCGCTCGAAGGAAAGATGAAACCATATTCCTTTGCATGGGAAGTTATTTTCTTGAAAAGGTCTTCTTTTGCTGCCATATCACGTTTTATATATTTGGTTTACTATTCTGTTATCGGGGTCTTTTGGTTTTGTTTTTCTATTTTGTCAAGATATTTTTGCGGTTCGGTCAAATCTGCAATCATGTAGTGCAATCCGTATTCAAATGCGGCTTGTTCTATGTTGCTTTCATCTACTCCGTACACCATTTTCCTATTTCTTTGTTTCCATTTTGCAAGTCGGTTCATTTGTTTGAGGTCTGTCTTGTGTATGAAGCCCGAATAATAATCCGATTGCAATTTTTCGGGTAACAATTTTAGCAACCATTCCTTTCCGCTGTCAAATCCTTCATCGCAAGAGACGATGTCGGGAAATTCTATGCGGTGAAGAAGGTGCAGAATAAACTTTGCATGAGCCACAATGGCTTTTTGCTCCATTTTGTGGGCGTGTATAAGGTCTGAAACCCTCTTCAAGTTGCTCATTGTCGGCTCTTTTATATCCAAGTAGAAGATTGTGTTCGGAAAAGCCTCAAATACGCTCTCCAAAGTGGCTATTGTGCTTTCGGTCTGCTCGTTGCCTTGATACAAACGGAGCTTTCTTACTTTGTTAAAGTCGAGTTGCTCGATTGTTCCCTCCTTTTTGCAAAGCCTTTCGAGAGTTTCATCATGAAAAAGTACTGCAACACCATCGCGAGTAAAGCGAACATCAGTCTCTATTGCTGTATAGCCGTCTTCGACTGCCATTCTCATTGCCTCAAAAGTGTTCTCAACGACTTTTGTTGCCTGTCCGCGATGAGCAAACAGCTGCTTATCTGCAATACAGAGACTTGTGCGTTCACTTTTTGCTGCAATCACAAGACAAAAAGCCACACCCGAAATACAAACTGCAAGTATCAGCAACGTTTTGGCAAGTATTTTGAGAACTTTTCTGAGCATTTGTCTGAACAAAAAAGAGGTTAATTGTCGGCTTTTGCGATGAATTTGTCAATCAAAGCCGAGAGTCGTTCTGCCAAATCGCCGATTTGCTTTGTCAAAGCGGTCTTTTGCTTCAATCCTTTGAGAGTATAAACTATTATCTCGCACTCTTCCTTAGTCAATTTGAGCTTTGCGATGCAGCCTGCGGCACTCTCTGCTTCCAAAGCGTACTGCAAGCTGAGTTGAAGGTCGGTTTCGCAGCTCAAAAGCCTTGTTCGTTCTTTCCTCTCCTCTTTTTGCAACATCAAAGGCTTACAATACTCACATATCTTCTCGGAAATCTGTTTGCCGAGGCTGTCCAATTCTACTATTTCCTGCATGGCGAAAGATTTTATCCGTTCATCGTAACAAGGAATTCCTCATTCGTCTTGGTATCTTTCATTCTTGTCTTTATCAACTCCATGGCTTCTTGCGGTGTCATGTCGGCAATGTGGTTGCGAAGTATCAACATACGATCCCAAACCACCTTGTTGTGCAACAAATCGTCCCTTCTGGTTGAAGAAAGTACCAAATCGATGGCAGGATAGATGCGTTTGTTGGCAAGTTTTCGGTCTAACTGCAACTCCATATTTCCTGTTCCCTTAAACTCTTCAAAGATTACTTCGTCCATTTTTGAACCTGTCTCGGTAAGTGCGGTTGCTATGATGGTGAGAGAGCCTCCGTTTTCAATATTTCTGGCTGCTCCGAAAAATCTTTTCGGTTTTTGGAGTGCATTTGCCTCAACTCCTCCCGACAACACCTTGCCCGAAGCCGGTGCAACGGTATTGTACGCTCTTGCAAGTCGGGTTATGGAATCCAAAACTATCACAACATCGTGTCCGCACTCTGTCATGCGTTTTGCTTTCTCCAATACAATGTTGGCAATCTTCACATGACGATCGGCAGGCTCGTCAAAGGTCGATGCAATCACCTCCGCATTGACAGTTCTCTGCATATCGGTAACCTCTTCCGGTCTTTCGTCAATCAGAAGTACTATAAGGTAAACCTCGGGGTGGTTTGCGGCAATGGCATTTGCTATTTCCTTCAAAAGGGTTGTCTTTCCTGTTTTCGGAGGTGCCACAATCAAGGCTCTCTGTCCTTTTCCTATCGGGGTAAAAAGGTCTATTATTCTGGTAGAAAGGGTTTCTTGTTTGTGATGACAAAGCTCGAATTTCTCGTCAGGGAAAAGCGGCGTAAGAAAATCAAATGGTATTCGGTCTCTTACCTGCTCGGGTGATTTTCCATTGATAGTTACTGCTTTTATCAAAGGAAAGTATTTTTCTCCGTCCCTCGGAGGGCGTATTGTTCCGCAGACTGTGTCTCCTGTTTTGAGACCAAAAAACTTTATCTGGCTCTGAGAAACATATACATCGTCGGGTGAGTTGAGGTAGTTGTAGTCTGACGAACGCAAAAAGCCGTATCCGTCCGGCATTATCTCCAAAACTCCTTCTGCCTCGACCAAGCCTTCGGCATCAAAGTTGAACTCTATCTTTTTTTGCGGCTGAGGCTTATTTTCATTTTTAACTTCCGTTTTATTTTCGGCTGTTTCTGCAGGGTCTGTGTTGCTTTCGGTTTCTTGTGTTGCCTCTTGGGTACTTTCTTTCGTATCTTGAATATTTTGTTCCGGCTGTGCAACGCCCTGAGGCGGCTCAAATGTTTTTTCAAAAGCCACAACAGGAGTTTCAATTTCCGTTTTTTCCTTCTCTTTTGTTCTTTCGCTTCTCAAATTTGAAGGTTTGAAGTCAGGTATAATCAAATCATCTATTTGCGGAACATCAGGAATAGCTTTCAACATCAGGTCTTTGATGACAGGCTCACCAAGCAAAACGGGCTTTCTTTTCTTTTCCTGCAACTGCGATTTGATTTCGCTGTCCGAATCGGTTCTGACTCCATTTTCTTTGTTGGTGTTACTTTCGGCAATAGGCTTTGGTTTCAGTCTGGCACGAGGTTTCCTTGCAGGTGCTGCCGCTTTGGGTGCATCGGCAGGTCTTGATGCTTCTCCGGCTTGGTAATCCAATATTTTGTAAATGATTTCCTGAGCAGTCATACGAGTTGTCTTTGTTATCTTCATGGCTTTGGCTATTGCCCTTAGCTCATCTATCGACCGCTCTTCCAATTGAGTTTTATTGTACATACTTAATCAAAGTGAACTTTTCGTCTGTTGTCTCACAGACTTCTGATTTACATTAAAGTTATTAAAAGGAAAACTTTGCCCTTTCGGACAACAATTCATCGTCTCCATTCTTTTTGACGGTGCAAAGGTACAATTTTTTTTGTTTTGTTCAAGTGTTCCGTAAAAAAACATTAGCTTTGCAGCCGACAAATCAATCATTTTTGTGAAGATGAACAAGAGAAAAATCATATTGTTTGCAGTGTTATTTCTGCCTTTGGGTATTTGCGGATTTCAAAACGCCGTTTCACAAAATTATTACGGCGTTTCAGCCGAGCAAAACGCCGTTTCAGCAGAACAAAACGGCGTTTTGCAAAGCTGTGATAATCAAATAGTTTGCGGAGCTGAGAGAATGACAGAATATTTGCCGGAAATCAAGGGCAAAAAGGTCGGAATAGTTGCCAATCAGACCTCTGTGGTGTTTGACAATAAAGGAAAAAAAGTTCATCTTGTCGATACACTTTTGACTTCGGGGATAAAAATAGAGTGTATTTTCTCTCCCGAGCATGGTTTTAGGGGAAATGCCGAGGCAGGTGCAATGATTTCCTCGGGCAAAGACCCCGAGACAGGCATCGATGTGGTCTCTCTGTATGGCAAAAACAAGAAACCTACTCAGGAACAGACAAAGCGATGTGATGTAATCCTGTTCGACTTGCAGGACGTGGGCTGCCGTTTCTATACCTACATATCTACGCTCACCTATGTCATGCAGGCGTGCAGTGAAGCGAACATACCGCTGATTGTTCTCGACCGTCCTAATCCCAATGACTACATTGACGGTCCTGTCATGGAAGATAAGTACAAATCCTTCGTGGGTCTGCACAATATTCCGGTTGTTTATGGTCTGACAATCGGAGAATATGCACTTATGGTGAACAATGAAGGTTGGCTTGAGGGAGGAAGGAAATGTGATTTGAGAATAATAGGTTTGCAAAACTGGTTTCACGATATGCCTTCGGCTTATTCTCTTCCCGTTGCACCAAGCCCCAATCTTCCTACCGACAAAGCTATTGCCCTCTACCCTTCTTTGTGTTTGCTTGAGGGTACAACCGTCAGCGTAGGCAGAGGAACGGATACACCGTTTGAAATCATAGGCTCACCCGACTGCCAAGGCAAAGACTTTACTTTTGTTCCCCATCCGATAAAAGGCGTGAGCGAAAATCCGCCACACAAAGGCAAAGTATGCTATGGAGAAAACAATTTGGAAATACCGCAAAAACAACTCTCGCTCCGCTATATTATAGAAATGTATAAGTGTTCTGAAAACAAGGAAGGCTTTTTCAATCCTTTCTTCGATAAACTTGCAGGAACAAATCGCTTGAGACAACAAATCGAAGAGGGTTGGAACGAAGACAAAATACGCTCGTCTTGGAGCGAAGACTTAGAAAAATATAAGAAAATAAGGGAAAAATACCTCATTTACCAAAGAAAATGATTACCTTTGCCGACCAAAAGGAGTAAAACGAAAACTCAATAGAAGTAATCATTGTATGTTTGAAAATCTTTCGGAGAAATTCGACAAAGCCTTTAAGATATTAAAAGGTAAAGGCAAGATAAATGAGATAAACATTGCGGAAAGTCTCAAAGAAGTCCGCAAAGCGTTGATTGATGCCGACGTAAGCTATTCCATTGCGAAGGAATTTTGTAATACTGTCAAAGAAAAAGCCCTCGGACGAGACGTTCTGACTTCGGTAGAACCGGGTCAGCTGATGGTAAAAATCGTAAAAGACGAACTTACCGAGCTTATGGGAGGCGAAAGCAGCGGATTGAACCTTAACGGTCGCCCTGCCGTCGTTTTGATTGCAGGTCTTCAAGGTAGCGGAAAGACGACTTTCTCTGCCAAGTTAGCAAACTTCCTCAAAACAAAGAAGAACAAAAAAGTTCTCTTGGTAGCAGGAGACGTTTACAGACCGGCTGCAATCGACCAGTTGAAAGTCTTGGCTGAACAAATCGGCACAGAAGTATATACAGAAGAAGATTCAAAAGACCCTGTTGCAATAGCAAAGAACGCAGTGGCTCATGCAAAAAGCCGTTCTTTCGATGTGGTGATTGTAGATACCGCAGGACGTCTTGCAGTCGATGAACAAATGATGCAAGAGATATACAACGTAAAGCAGGCTGTCAATCCCGAGGAAACACTCTTCGTTGTAGATTCGATGACCGGTCAGGACGCAGTCAATACCGCCAAGGCATTCAACGAAAAGATTGACTTTGACGGAGTAGTCCTCACAAAGCTCGACGGAGATACCCGCGGAGGTGCGGCATTGACCATTCGCCACGTTGTAAACAAGCCCATAAAGTTCGTAGGCTTGGGAGAAAAGATGACAGACCTCGATGTGTTCCACCCGGACCGTATGGCATCGCGAATTTTGGGCATGGGAGATATTGTGTCTTTGGTAGAGAAAGCACAGGCTGAGTATGATGAAGAGCAGGCTCGCCGACTTACCAAAAAAATCAAGTCAAACGAATTTGATTTTGACGACTTCCTCGGACAGATTGCCCAAATCAAAAAAATGGGTAACCTCAAAGACTTGGTCGGAATGATACCCGGACTTAACAAAATGGTCAAGGACGTCGATATAGACAACGATGCATTCAAATCTATCGAAGCAATGATTGGTTCGATGACACCTTACGAAAGAAAGCACCCTGCTAAAATTGACACCTCTCGCCGTCGCCGAATAGCAAGAGGAAGCGGCAACTCGATAGAAGAAGTAAACCGATTGATGAAACAGTTTGAAGAGACCCGCAAAATGATGAAAATGATGAGCAGTGGCAAGTTAAACTCAATGAGAAACATGAGAAGGAGGTAAAATAACGATATGGAAAAAAGAGAAAAACCCGTCATGATTGACGGAAAAGTGATTGCAAAGACAATAAAGGAAGAAATAGCAAAGGAAGTTCAAGATTTGCTCACAGAAGGCAAGAGACCACCTCACTTGGTTGCCGTCATTGTGGGTGAAGACGGAGCAAGCCTCTCGTACGTTGCCAGCAAGGAAAAACAATCCAAAGAAGTAGGCTTCACTTCCTCTGTATATAGATTTCCGGAAAGTATCTCGGAAAAAGAACTCTTGGAAACACTCGACTTTTTGAACAAAGACCCCGAAGTAGATGGCTATATTGTACAGTTACCTTTGCCAAAGCACATCAACGAACGAAAAGTGCTTGAAGCAATTGCTCCGAGCAAAGATGTAGATGGCTTCCACCCTTCAAACGGAGGAAGAATGATGCTCGGAATGCCTACATATATTCCGGCAACTCCTTATGGTATAAAACAGCTTCTTGACCGCAGCAACATAGAAACCGAAGGCAAACACTGCGTTGTGCTTGGCAGAAGCAACATTGTTGGTACGCCTATGGCAATTCTTATGAGCAGGAACTCAAAGAAGGCAAACTGCACGGTAACTCTTTGTCATTCCAAAACAAAGAACATAAAGGAAATATGCAGTAGTGCAGATATTTTGATAGTTGCAATAGGCAAGCCCGAATTTGTTACAGCCGATATGGTCAAAGAAGGTGCGGTGGTTATAGATGTGGGTATTCACAGAGTGCCTGCCGACAACGAGAAAGGTTATCGAATTATCGGAGATGTTAAGTTTGACGAGGTTGCACCAAAGTGCAGTGCCATTACCCCTGTTCCGGGCGGTGTGGGTCCGATGACTATCGTTTCGCTTTTGGATAACACCATGAAGGCTTACAAACACGAAATATACGAAGCCGAATAGCTTGAAATAGAATAATGTGGGCGTGAACCGATTGGCTCACGCCTTAATTTTTTTTGTTTCCATCGAGCTTATAAACGATGAACACGAAAGAAGACAATTTGTATTTGAGCGGAGAGTATCTGCCTGTGGCAGAATGTTTCTACTCTTTGCAGGGTGAGGGTTTTCACACAGGGATTGCGGCAGGCTTTGTGAGGCTTTGCGGTTGCAATGTCCATTGTGAGTTTTGCGACAGCAAAGCTACTTGGGATATTTCCAAATGTAAGACCATGAGCGTCAAAGAAATTGCAGAGCAGGTGTCCGAATACCCTTCCGAAAACGTGGTGATAACGGGAGGAGAACCGCTTCTGTACAACCTTGACCCCCTTTGCAAAGCCCTTTGTGCCAAAGGAAAAAAACTATGGCTCGAAACCTCCGCATCTCTTCCTATGAGCGGCAAGTGGGATTGGATCTGCATATCGCCAAAAGACAACTGTCCTCCGCTTGAAGAAAACCTAATTTTTGCCGACGAAATAAAGCTCGTGATAACTCGCCGAGATGACCTTGCCAAAACGACGTTTTACGAGAATAAAACGTCGTTTTATTTTTCTGAAACGGGCAAAGAAATTCGCCTTTCGCTACAAGCCGAATGGTCTGTGAACAAAGAAGTTATCGAAATGATTATCGACTTTGTCAAACGCCACCCTCGCTGGGCTTTGAGCTTGCAAACACACAAATGGTTGCAGATAAGATAGTGTAAAAACATCGTTTTTGGCGGCAGAATGAGCCTTTGTGTCTTTTATTTGCCTACCTTTGCAAAACAATTTGAAAGAAGAAAACATTGCAATGAAGAAATATTTGAAACTTCTCGACAAGGTATGGATTGCAACCCTTGCAATCAACCTGCTGACTTCGGGATTTGCCGCAGCCATTTATTACTTTATCGGATTTGAAGCCAATGTGAGCGGAAGAAATGCGGTAATATTCTCATACGCCTTGATGTTGCTGATGGTTTTATGCGTGTTTTCGGCAGGCAAATCGACCCGAAGAAAAATCGAAAGCCTCAAAACAGCCGACCTTCCCCAAAAAGCAGAAAAATATCGCACTGCAATAATGAAACGAATGATGCTTTATGCGAGCGTAAGTCTCATTGCAGTTGTAGGACTTGTGGTTTGTGCCACACCGGGCTATCTTTTGTTTTGTGCAATATCAATTTTGTTGATTGTGCTTTCAAAACCAACCGAAACCAAAGTAAAAATTGAACTCGGATTAACCGAAAACGAAATAAAGGAATTTGACAAATTAAAATTTGAAACAAAGTCATGAATTTTGAAATAAGACGAAAAGAAAAACTGACAAGCAACATCTTCCTTATGGAAGTTGATGCAAAATGGGTGGCAAGAGCTGCCAAACCGGGACAATTCGTAATCGTGATAATAGACGACAAAGGCGAGAGAATTCCTTTGACGATTTGCGATTATGATAAAGAGAAAGGAACTATCGTCTTGGTATTCCAAATTGTCGGAAAATCAACAGAAAAAATGGCGAGGCTCGGTGTGGGCGACAGATTGAAGGATGTTGTAGGTCCTTTGGGAAAAGAATCTGAGTTTATGCACCTCGACCAAGAGGAAATGAAGAATAAAAGATTTTTGTTCGTTGCCGGCGGTGTCGGAACAGCCCCTGTCTATCCCCAACTCAAATGGGTGAAAGCCCATGGCATGAAAGCCGACGTCATCATAGGCACAAAAACCAAAGCAACGCTCATTCTCGAAGACATGATAAAGGAATATGCAGACAATTTACTTGTTTGCACCGATGATGGCAGCTATGGAATGCACGGATTGGTAACCGACGCTATCAAACATTTGGTTGAGCAAAAGCAACAGAAGTATGACGAAGTTGTTGCGATAGGTCCGATGATTATGATGAAGTTCGTGTCCCTTTTGACCAAAGAATTGGGATTGAAAACCACCGTCAGCCTCAACTCTCTCATGGTCGATGGAACAGGAATGTGCGGAGCCTGCCGAGTAACAATAGGAGGAAAAACAAAGTTCACCTGTGTCGATGGTCCGGAATTTGATGCTCATCTTGTAGATTTTGATGAGGCAATGAGAAGACAGGCAATGTTCAAAACGCATGAAATAGCTACCGACAGCAAAGACCATAAATGTAACCTGACTGCCGAAGTCAATCACACAATCAAGCGTCGCCGTGTTCCCGTAAGAGAACAAGATGCCGTGATAAGAGCAACCAACTTTGACGAAGTGTGCTACGGATACACCGCAGAGGAGGCTATGGAAGAGGCAGACCGCTGTTTGCAATGCAAAAACCCCGGTTGCAAAAGCTCCTGCCCTGTTTCAATCGACATACCTGCCTTTGTGCGTCAGGTAAGAGACGGAAACTTTGCCCAAGCCTACAAGATAATAAGCTCTTCTTCCGCACTACCCGCAATATGCGGCAGAGTATGTCCACAAGAGACCCAATGCGAAGGCAGTTGTATCCTCGGAAAGAAAGGAGACCCCGTTGCAATAGGAAAACTTGAACGCTTTGTTGCCGATTGGGCAAGAGATGTCAAGCTCAATTTCTCAGAAATTGCTCCTGCAAAAAACAAAAAAGTTGCCGTTGTGGGTTCCGGTCCGAGCGGATTGACCTGTGCAGGCGAGCTTGCCAAGATGGGATACGATGTAACCATATTTGAAGCATTGCATACACCGGGAGGAGTTTTGGTATATGGCATTCCGGAGTTCAGACTTCCGAAAGAAAGCGTTGTAAGAGCCGAAGTGGAAAACGTAAAGAAGCTCGGAGTAAAAATAATCACCGATGTAATCATAGGACGCAGCATAACGATTGACGAACTCTTCGACAAAGAAGGATTTTCTGCCGTTTATGTTGCCTCCGGAGCAGGATTACCTAAGTTTATGAACATTCCGGGCAAAAATCTCAACGGAGTGGTATCGGCAAACGAACTATTGACCCGCAGCAACCTCATGAAAGCATACAAAGAAGGGTATGACACTCCCGTATACCCGGGAAAGGTAACCATAGTTGTAGGAGGTGGCAACGTGGCAATGGATGCCGCAAGAACAGCAAAGCGTCTCGGAGCAGAAGTTCACCTTGTATATAGAAGAAGCAAGGCAGAGATGCCTGCAAGAGTTGAAGAGGTCGAACACGCAAAGGAAGAGGGAATAGAATTTCACTTTATGACCAATCCTATAGAAATAGTTGGCGACGAACAAGGCTGGGTTAAAGCAGTAAAATGTGTTAGAATGGAATTGGGAGAGCCTGATGCAAGCGGCAGACGCTCCCCTATCGAAGTCAAAGGCAGTGAACACGAATTAAAAGCCGATTGTGTTGTAATGGCATTGGGAACTGCTCCAAACAAACTGATAACCGACACAACCGAAGGTCTCGATTCGACAGATTGGGGAGGCATAAAAACTGACGAACACGCACAAACATCTCGCCAAGGTATCTTTGCAGGAGGAGATGCCGTCATGGGAGCAGCCACAGTCATACTTGCAATGGGTGCAGGTAAGAAAGCTGCCAAAAGCATAGACGAATATTTGCAAAGCAAGTAAGAAACTATATCATCAAAATTGCCAAAACGCTGCAACAAAACAAGTTGCGGCGTTTTTTTATTTGGCTCAACCATCTCCGAAAAACAACTCAAAACAGTAAAAACAGATTACCCCAAAATAAAACGCCTTTTTGCGAAGATTAAAACAGCGTTTTATTTTGCCAAAACGGCGTTCTGTCATGACGAAAGGGCGTTTTGTTACCCTTCCATGCTCAAAACAAACAAAAAAGGTCCGAAAACAACCGGACCTTACGAAAACAAATGATCATGAAAACTCCAATATCGTAATTCAATTCAAAGATTACTCGTTGATTAACTTCTCTATTTCGTCCAAATCTGCCCTAAAACGTTTGTCAGTATCATAACTATTTTGAACAGACTTGCAAGCGTGCAGAACGGTTGCATGGTCTTTGTTACCACATTTTGAACCTATGGTTGCAAGAGAGCTTTGCGTATGCTTACGAGAAAGATACATCGAAATATGTCTTGCAGCCACCACATTGCCTTTTCGCGTTTTTGAAAGCATCAGACTTATCGGAATAGAGAAATAATCACATACCACTTTCTGTATGTATTCTATCGACATCTCTCTTGAAGAACTCTTGACAAACTTGTCTATCAATTCTTTGGCGAGCTCTATTGTAATGCCGGATTTGTTGATTGAACTTTGGAAAAGAAGTGATATCAACACTCCTTCCAACTCTCTGACACTTGTACTGACATTATAAGCAAGATATTCGATGACATCTTCCGGCACATTGTCAATTCCGTCTTTCAAGAGTTTGCGTCTGATGATTTCTATACGGGTTGGTGCATCCGGCACTTGCAAATCGGCACTCAATCCCCACTTCAAACGCGATATTACACGCTGTTCCAATCCCGAAAGCTCGGCAGGAGACTTGTCAGAGGTTATTATGAGCTGCTTACCTGCCGAATGAAGTCCGTTAAATATCTGAAAAAACACATCTTGCGTCCCTTGCTTGTTGGCAAAGAACTGAATATCGTCAATAATCAGCACATCAATCATCATTTGGTAGAATTGAAGAAAATCATTTGTCGTTTTATTCTTCACACTGTCCACATACTGCTGAAAAAACTGCTCTGCACTTATGTATAAAACTGTCTTATCGGGATAACGTTGCTTTGTCTCCAAGCCAATCGCATGAACAAGGTGCGTTTTTCCCAATCCCACATTACCATATATGAAAAGAGGATTAAAAGCCGTCTTTCCCGGATTTTGAGCTACCGCATAACCGGCAGAACGCGCCAAACGATTACAAGCACCCTCGACAAAATTATCAAAGGAATAGTTCTCATCGAGCTGAGAGTTTACCTTGATTTTCTTCAAACCCGGAATAACAAACGGATTTGGGAAACCTTTTACGTCTGTGTCCATATTCATAGGTATTGTGGTCGATTTGTTCTGTGTGGCCTTCCTATCGTTTGAAGGTAGTTTGACATCAGCTCCCACGGCAGAGCTGTCAATCACCGTAGAGTAGATCAGCTTACCTCCTTCGCCCAATTCTTTCTTGATGGCAGCTCGCAATTCGTTGATGTAATTTGCTTCCAACCACTCACAAAAGAACATACTCGGCACTTTGAGGGTCAATGTGTCGTCTTGAAGAGCCAATGGCTTCAATGGAACGAACCATGTCTCAAATATGTGCTTGTCGGGCAATATATCCTTTATGAAGTCCAAACAATTTTGCCAAACTTGATTACAATCCTTTTGCATAATTTCAGTTCTACTTTACGGTTCTGTGTTTTATTTCGTGCTTTTAGTGCAAACAGAGCGGTCTTGCATCCGACAACTCAAACGCTTCCCTACCTCTGTTTTCCTCGATTGCAAAGGTACATCTTTTATTGTGGAAAATATTTATCGATTTTGTTTTGGAAAATTCAAAATTTATTCTTATAGCTTCGGCGAGATTTCTTTGTCCCTTTTTGAAGATTTTATTTGATTGCAAATTTTCAACCTTTCTATATACTTGAATTGCAACCTAAAAACACTTTTTACGCAAGCAAGAAAGGCTCTTATACGAAAATATTTGCAATTAAAAAAATTTTCAAGAAACTTTTTTCAACACGAAGCAGCGACTTTTTTGAGTAAAATCACAACTTGACAATCAACAACTTACAAAAATTTTATTACTTTGAAGAGTAGTTATACACTTGCCAAAAATTCAAAATCCACATTTTGCAGCTTGGAAATTTCTTCCACAAAATTATTTTCGACTTCTCGGTTTATCAAAATCTCAATCGAGCATTGTGTATCGAAATTGTGATTTCTCTGCAATACGTCATAACGTTTGAGCAATCCCATGACGGCATTCATTTTCTCATATTGAAAGGCTATTTTATAGATTTGTCGAACTTTTTTTTCAACAATAGAAGCCTCGGCAAGGCAAACCTCTGCCGAAGTCTTGTAGGCTTTAATCAGTCCGCTCACTCCGAGTTTTGTGCCTCCGAAGTAGCGTATGACCACTATCAAAACATTGGTCAAATTATTTGAAAGTAGCTGTCCGTAAATTGGTTTGCCCGCCGTCGAAGAAGGCTCTCCGTCATCGCACATTCTGTACTCTTCTTTGTCAAACCCGATGATATAAGCATAACAATGATGTGTGGCATCGTAATACTTTTTCTTCAAGTCGGAAAGAATTTCCTTCACCTGAGAAACATTTTCGACCGGATAGGCAAAGGCAAAGAACTTACTGCCTTTTTCTTTGTACAATCCCTCGCAGGGACTTTCGATTGTAAGGTAGCTGTCTGCCATAAGACAATTTATCTATCGGCTCAACATGGGGATAACTCTTTGAAGAGATGAAAGCAAAATGTCAATTTCTTCTCTTGTGGTGTAGAGTGCAAACGATGCTCTTGCCGTTCCGGGAATATCAAAGTGCTTCATAACCGGCTGGGCACAGTGATGTCCGGTACGAATTGCAACTCCCAACTGATCCAAAAGCGTTCCCAGATCAAAAGGATGAACATTCTCTACATTGAAAGAAAGACAGCCTGCCTTGGGAGCTTTTTCGGCATAAACCTTCACTCCTTCTATTGATTTAAGTCCCTCTTGGGCATAATTCAATATATCGTGTTCATGAGCAAAAACTTCGTCCATGTTCAAGTTGTTCAAAAAATCCAATGCCGCACCCAAGCCTATAACATCTGCAACCGAAGGAGTGCCGGCTTCAAACTTGTATGGAGGAACATTGAAGGTCGTTTTGTCAAAATCGACGCTCTCAATCATCTCCCCTCCTCCCTGATAAGGTGGAAGAGTGCTTAAAATCTCCTCCCGACCATAGACAATGCCTATTCCCATGGGGGCATAGAGCTTGTGAGCCGAGAAACAATAAAAATCACAACCCAACTTTTTCACATCGACCTTGGAATGCACAATGCCTTGAGCTCCATCGACAATGATTTTAAGGTCTTTGCCTCCTATGGTTCTTGCCATTGGAATAATTTTGTCAAGAGGGTGAACAACCCCGAGAGAATTTGACACTTGTGCAAGGGAAAGTATCTTGGTTCGCTTGGTGATAAGGCTTTCCAACTTGTCTGTTTGCAACTCTCCGTTGTCATCAATCGGAATTACTTTGATGACAAGACGGCGTTTTGTGGCGGCTATCTGCCACGGAACAATGTTTGAGTGGTGTTCACTCTCGGTAAGCAGGATTTCGTCTCCCTCTTTCATCGACTGAGTGAGAGTTTCGGCAAGCAGGTTCAAGCCTTCGGTAGTACCTCTTGTGTAGATAATCTCGCTACTCTTGTCTGCACACAGATAATCTCTCACTTTGGCTCTCACATTCTCAAACATATCGGTCGCCCTTTGGCTCAAAGTATGCACACCTCGATGAACGTTGGCATTGTGATGAAGATAATAATCGCTCATTGCCTCAATCACACAACGAGGTTTCTGTGTTGTTGCCGCATTATCAAGATATATCAATGGTTTTCCGTTCACTTTTTCTTCCAAAACGGGAAACTCTTTCCTCAAAGCTGCCAAATCCATCATCTCTTTCAAGATTTTATAGTCCTATAAATCAATTCCTTAAATTCAATCTTAGTTACCTGTGGACAAAACGGCGTTTTGACGAAATAAATCGGCGTTTTATTTTGCCGAAACGGCGTTTTGCTCCACTGAAACGAAGAGTTATTTTGTTGCAAAAAAAAATAATGTGTTGCTACATCATCATTTCCATTCGTTGCTTAAGCGTTTCGACTAAGGTATCTGCCGCTTTTGCAATTTGTTTTTTGACCATTATCGCCATCATTTGAGGAACGTCCAACTCGATTGTCGCCTTCACATTGCATTTGTATGGTTCTGTCTTTTCAAAGTCTATGGTCAGCAAAAAATTAAACGGCATGGACGAAGGCACATCGGTGTCATTTGTTATTACAATACGCTCATTAGGAACTCTTGAAAGCATCTTGATGCCAAAGTCTCCCATGTTCTTAATCGTAAAGCTGCACTTGTCTTCTGTAGATTTGAAATTCTCAATTTTATCGTTTGCCATCATCGAAAAATTCGAGAAGTTCTTCAAATAATCATAGACAAACTCGACGTTTCTTTTTATTTCGGTCGTCTTACTCTCTGTTTTAATCATATCAATCAACTAAAAAGGGCGTTACATTCGTATT
Organism: Bacteroidales bacterium; assembly: GCA_004551865.1. Classification (GTDB taxonomy): domain Bacteria; phylum Bacteroidota; class Bacteroidia; order Bacteroidales; family P3; genus Onthomorpha. The sequence continues at coordinate 27,962 of SFPR01000007.1, read as the reverse complement.
ATAACGCCCGTGTTCTTTAATCTGTTTTAATGTAAAATCGTTATTTCATTCTCTGTTCTGACCACAATTCGGGGTTTTCCCTCCATTTTGTAAGCGAAATCAAGTCTTCCTGACTTATAAAGCTCTCTTCGGCTGCCAAATCTATCAATGTGTGATAGTCTGTTATGGTGTTGAGAAGCACATCCTTGGTTTCAAATGCCTGCTTTGCCACTTCGAGGTTGTAAGTAAAGATTGCAGCCATACCTTTGACGCTGCAACCTGCCTCTCTCAAAGCATCGACAACCTGCAAACTACTTTTACCCGTGGAAATCAAGTCTTCGATAACCACAACCGACTGTCCGCTTTTCAAATCGCCCTCAATCTTGTTGCCCAAACCGTGTTTCTTTTCTTCGGGACGCACATAAACAAAAGGCTTTCCGAGGTCTTGTGCAACCAAGACACCCTGTGCAATTCCTCCGGTGGCAACACCGGCAATCACATCAACGTCTGCATACAGCTCATTGACGATTGCAACGAACTGTTGGCGGATAAAAGTTCTGATGTCGGGATATGACAAAGTTACTCTGTTGTCGCAATAAATTGGCGACTTTCTTCCGGAAGCCCAAGTGAAGGGGCTTTCATTATTCAACTTTATTGCTTTAATTTGCAATAAAAATCGAGCTGCTTGTTTAGCTGTTTCTTTATTCAAAATCATGATGCAAAGGTACAACATTTTCAATAAATACAATAGGATTTGTATCCTAAATGAACAATCCGATGTTTTTTTTCATTCGGACGAAAGGGTGATAGAATGCACTCCCGAGACGATAAATTCAATCAATTTTCGATGTTTTTTTGATGACGATTGCAGGCAAAATATCATAATTTTTGTTAAAAGTTTACCCATAGAGCAAGTGTTTTTCAAGGCAACGGAAGGCTTAGTTTTCGTTCAGGCGGCAGGAGGCTTGGTTCGCAACCAATCGAACGACTATTTGTTCATCTATCGTGCCGGACACTGGGACTTGCCCAAGGGACACAGAGAGCAGGGTGAGGCTTTGGACTTTACGGCAACAAGAGAAGTGGAAGAAGAAACGGGCGTTTCCTGCCTCAGATTGGGAGAAAAGATAGGCGTTACTTACCATACATATATAATGAAGGGCAGACGCGAAATCAAAGAAACTCATTGGTATGATATGTTCTCGGATTGCACCGACAAACTAACTCCTCAAAAAGAGGAAGGGATAACAAAAGCACTCTGGATTTCAAAAGCAAAAGTCCAAACCTTGGGTCAAAAGATCTACCCTTCGCTCCGACATTTGCTTTCAACTATCGGCTTTTCTTTCGACAAGACACTGTAGAGTAATACGACTCTTTTGCTCTATCAAGATGCGATATTGTTCGGTATTCAGAGCGTTTGAAACCGAGTTTTCTTCATAGTGTCTTATCGTAAGCAGACAAAGAGAGTTGTTATATCTCACAACGTACGATTGTTGCAAAGTTTCGATAATTTCGGGCAGCAGATTGTCATTTCTGTCAAAGCAAACCGAGAAACTCAAAGCCGAATTTTGCATCATGTTTACCTTTATTCCGAATGTAGAAAGTACTTCAAAAATTTTGGAAATATTCTCTTCGGCAATAAAAGAGAAATCTTTGGGATACACAGAGAGCAAAGTCTGATTGTCTTTGAAGATATAGTTCGGCACAAGAGGACAAAGCTCCTTGCAATCGGATATTACCGTACCCTTGTCCTGCGGATTGTTGAAGCTCTTTACATATAATGGTATTTGTTTGTTCTCCAAAGGCTTTATCGTCTTGGGGTGAATAATTGATGCTCCGTAGTATGAGAGTTCTATTGCCTCCTTGTATGGCACTGTTTCGAGAAGCACGGTATTTTTCATCTTCTTCGGGTCTGCGTTCATCACGCCCGACACATCTTTCCATATCGTCATGCTTTCCGCATCCGAACAATATGCAAAAATTGCTGCCGAAAAGTCCGAACCCTCTCTGCCAAGCGTTGTTGTGTATCCCTCCTTGGTCGAACCTATAAAGCCCTGCGTCAAAACCGTATCACAAACATCAAAAAGCGGAAGCAGGTTTTGCTTTATAAGAGTTTCGGTTTGCTTCCATTTGAGGTCGGAAGTGCGAAAATTATTGTTTGTCCTGATAAAATCGGGTGCAGAAATATGTCGGTGAGAGAAGCCTTCGGCACTCATGTATGAGGAAATGATACTTGTCGAAACCCGCTCTCCATAAGACACAATGCTGTCATACAAAAAGTCATAGTCGTTAGGATTGAGCGTAAGTATCTTTGCCCTGCACTCTTCGAGCATAAGAGCGACCAAGGAGCGGCAAGCCATGCGGTCATTCTCCTTTTTGAACAAACCGTCAATTATTTCAAAATGATAAGATAGTAAAGCCTCAAAATCTTTCTCATCAACACGACGTTCATTGTGCCAAAGATTGACCACTTTCTCCAAAGCATTGGTTGTTTTTCCCATTGCCGAAACAACAACTATGCGTTTGCGTTTCTCACTTCCCAATATAGACAAAACATTCTTCACTGCCGATGAAGTATTGACCGAAGCCCCTCCGAATTTCTCAACATATACCTTTTGCATATCCTCCAATTTTGACGACAAAACTACAAAAAAAACAGCTATCTCGGCGTTTTATTTTGCCATAAAGTGCTTTTTTTGTACCTTTGCCCGATATTTTTTTTGATATGAACACAAGACACAAACACAAATCATTCATTCTTTGGAGCGTAAACTTCTCCACAGTATTGAGCATCTCACTTGTGATGTTTCTTTTGGGCTTTATAACCTTGTTTATTTACCATACCTACACCACAAGTCAGCAAATCAAGGAACAAGTTTCTTTTACGGTGTATCTCAACCTTGGCACCGATGAGCAACAAGCAAAAGAATTGGAGGACGAAATAAAGAAAAATCCAAAGGTTAAATCGACTCGATTTATCTCTTCCGAGCAGGCAGCACAGATGATGAACAAAGTAATGGGTGAAGACCACCTTTCAGTATTAGATTCGGTCAATCCCTACCAAGCATCTATCGAAGTAAACCTCAAAGCCCAAGCTCTGAAAATTTCGGAAATCAAACAATTTATTGTAACAGTGGAAGCAAAAGACATAGTCGATGTTGTAGATTATCGTCATGACCTTGTAACCGACATCAATGACGCAATTTACAACATAAGTGCCTTTATATTCGTACTCTTCTTATGTTTGCTCTTCATAGCTGTTACTCTTATCAATCACACAATTCGACTTACGATAAACAGCAAACGTTTGCAAATACGCTCAATGGAACTTGTTGGAGCAAAAGCCGGATTTATTCGCCGACCTTTTGTTGTTCGCGGAGTAATTTTGGGACTTATAGGCTCACTTGTTGCCGACGGATTGCTCGCAGGAGTACTCTATTGGGTTTATTCGGGCATCAAAGGCTTGGTATTGGCAGAACACATAAAGATATACGCATTTGTGGGAGTAGCAATCGTAGTTTTGGGAGTGCTTCTCTCCTTCTGCTTTACCTACAATGCCGTTCGCAAGAGCATGAACTTAAACAGCAGCAAATTATACAAATAGAAAAATAATCGAAATGGAAAAGACAAACAAACCTCAGGAAGACACAAAAAGAGATTTCGTCTTCGGAAAATGGAATTACATCATAATGGGAATAGGCTTGGTCATCTTGGCAATAGGATACATCTTATTGAGCGGTGGAGGCAGCAACAATCCCGACCAATTCAGCGAAGCACTTTTCAACAGCCGTCGAATGTTGTGGGCACCGGTCTTTATAGTAGGAGGATTGGTAGTGGAAGTTTATGCAATCATGAAAAAAGCAAAGTAACACAATGAATACAATACAAGCAATCATCATTTCGATAGTCGAAGGTCTGACAGAATTTCTGCCGGTCTCCTCAACAGGACACATGATTATCACTCAGGGAATTTTAGGTATCAAAAGCGATGAATTTATCAAGCTCTTCACGGTCTGCATTCAGTTTGGAGCCATTCTTTCAGTCCTTGTAATGTATTGGAAGCGTTTCTTCCAAACTTGGGAGTTCTATTGGAAACTCTTGGTGGCTTTTATACCTGCCGCAATCATCGGTTTCTTGGCAGGAGACTTGATTGACAGCTTCTTGGAGAACGTATGGGTTGTATCAATCATGCTTGTAGTCGGAGGAGTGTTCATGCTGTTTGTCGATAAGTGGTTTAACAACCCTGCAAAAGACCAAACCATCACCTACAAAAAGAGTTTTATGATAGGTTTGGCTCAATGTGTTGCAATGATTCCGGGAGTGAGCCGCTCAATGGCAACAATCGTGGGAGGTATGACACAGAAACTCTCACGCAAAACAGCAGCCGAGTTTTCCTTTTTCCTTGCAGTGCCGACCATGGCAGCCGCTTCGGGATACAAACTGCTCAAAGCCTTTACCTCAGAAAGCGGAATGCAATTGTTGAGCGACAATTTGGCAACGCTTTTGATAGGAAACCTTGTTGCTTTTATTGTTGCCATTTTAGCAATCAAGTTTTTTATCAGCTTTCTTACAAAGTATGGATTTAAAGCATTCGGATATTACAGAATTGTTGTCGGATTGCTGATAATCATACTTATGTTTTGCGGTATTCCATTGGAGGTTGCGTAGTGAGAATAGACCTTGAACAAGGAGGATACCTACTGTTGAACAAACCATACGAGTGGAGTTCGTTTCAAGCCACCAAAAAGGTGCAGTTTATCCTCAAAAAACATTTCAACACCAAGAAGATAAAGATAGGACACGCAGGAACGCTCGATCCTTTGGCAACAGGGCTTTTGATTTTGTGCGTGGGCAGATATACCAAACGCATAGAAGAGTTTCAGGCAAAGGAGAAAGAATATACCGGAGTGTTCACTCTCGGAGGTACAACGGCAAGTTACGACAAAGAAAAGCCGATTGACGCAACTTATCCGACCAACCACATAACACGCGAAAGTATTCTGCAAACAGCAGAGAGCTTCATTGGAGAGCAAATGCAAACTCCTCCAATCTTTTCTGCAATAAAAGTCGGAGGTGTAAGGGCATACAGCAAGGCAAGAGACGGAAAAGACATCGAGATAAAGCAACGCCGAATACACATTGCCGAATTTGAAATAACCGATGTGCAGATGCCGGAAGTATCATTTCGTATCAGATGTTCAAAAGGGACATACATTCGCTCTATAGCCAGAGACTTTGGCGAAAGACTGCAATCGGGAGCTTATCTTTCGTCGCTTTGCAGAACCAAAATTGGAGAGCACTCCTTAGAAGAAGCACTCTCGATTGAGCAAATTGCCGACCTATACCCTCCACATTCACCTTCACAGAGCTAAACTCCGCAAACAAGCCGGCTCAAAGGATAAATGAATACTCGCAAAGCCGTTTCCCTGCTTTGCGACAACTCAAAAAAGACGCCATGAGAAGCATTGAAAAAAATCAAATACTGACAGGATTGAAGGTAATCGGACTTCTGTTGATAATAGAGGCCGGATTTATGTTCATTTCTCTCATTGCAGCACTTTGGTATGGGCAGGGCGATGCAACAAGCATCTTTTTGTCGGCACTGATAACTCTTTCGGTAGGAACATTGCTTCGCTTTGCAATTCGTCCTCAAAAGATTGACATTGACCGACGCCTCGGCATTTTGATAGTTGCCTCAATCTGGTTGATAATGACCTTTTTCGGCACACTGCCATACCTGATTGGCGGATATGCAAAAGACTTTAGCACGGCAGCACTTGAAACCATGTCGGGATTTACCACAACCGGAGCAAGCAACCTTGACGATTTGGAAGCACTTCCCAAAGGCATTTTGCTGTGGAGAAGCCTCACCCACTGGATTGGAGGAGTGGGAATTGTGGTAATAGTCATTTCGTTCATTCCTTCGATTGGAGGCGGAGCCATGGCACTATTTTCTGCCGAGAGTGCAGGACCGAGCAAAACCAAAATCTCACCTCACATAGGAACAACAGGTAAAATCATCTGCGGAGTCTATTTTGTGCTGACCGCAATCTGCTGCACAGTATATACTCTGTGCGGAATGGACTTTTTTGACGCCCTCAACCATGCCTTTTCCACCCTTGCCTCGGGCGGATATTCCACAAAAAATTCTTCTGCCGCCGCATTCTCACCGCTTTTGCAGTATGTGATGATACTTTTCATGATTCCCGCAGGAACAAACTTCATCTTGATATACTATTGCTTCAAAGGACAATTCTCACACCTGAGAAAGAGCGAAGAATTTAAGGTATATGTACTGACGATACTCATCTCTGCCTTGGTGATATTTGCATGGATTTTGCCGCAAAGCCCAAGTGTGGAATATGCTTTCAGAAGTGCTTTGTTCCATACCGTAAGTTTCATATCTTCCACAGGATTTGTATTGGACGATTACTCACTCTGGCCGCTGCCTGCCGTTCTTATTTTGGTCTTTCTCATGTTCTGCGGCTCTATGAGCGGCTCTACCTCAGGCGGACTAAAATTAGTGAGAATGATATTGCTGTTCAAAAATGCAAGAAGGATAATAAAGCGTGGCGTTCACTCATCTGCCTATCTGCCACTGAAATTGGACGGCAAAATTGTACAAGATAATGTGATGAACAACGTAATGGTTATCTTTCTTATGTTCGTTATCTCTCTCATAGTAACGATGTTCGCACTCGTTTTGAGCGGTTTCGGCATGGAAGAGGCGTTCAGCTCTGCCATAACTTGTGTGTCCAACATTGGACCTACACTCGGAGAATACGGAGGCTTCGGTTCGTTTGCCGATGCTCCCGTTATATCAAAATGGATATTGTTTGCGGCAATGTATCTCGGCAGATTGGAAATTGCAACCGTACTCGTACTCTTCTCACCTTCGTTTTGGAGAAAATAACCTATTGTTCTTCGGATTTTTTTCGCAAATTTACAAAAATCAAAGCCGGATTTCAGATGATTGAGCTACAAAAAACTCTCGTCCATGGAGAAAGGACGAGAGCGGGGTTTAATTTAGTTTTATAGCAACATCGTAGTGTTCATACCAATCGGCACACAAAGAAAATTACAACTTTCTATCGAACTGCCAACAGATGCAAAGGTATCACCTTTTGACAAACAAACCATTGCAATACTTCAAAAGAAAGTGTCAAATTTTCAAAAACATTGTAAGTGATTAGAAGTTAGTAATCTATATTCAAAACTTTTTGTAAATTTGCAAAATGATACAGACAAATTTTTACGTTTTGACACTTTGTTTCCTTTCAGGAATCACAGCATGTTTGATGTTGCTATGCCATTTCATGCTCAAAATGAACGGATACAAGTACAGATTTCAAAAGATACTCTCCGTAGTACTGTGCTGCCACGCTTTGGCATTTTTCAACAACTATTTCGTAATGTTATTCAACAAATCAGACAATGCAGACTTTATAAACACATTATTTCTCACATATGACTTCTGCGTAAGTAGTCTCTGGATAGTTTTTATCATCGATTTAATCTCTCCAAAACTCTATAAACTCAAACACCTTCTTCTCATACCCTGCACATTTGTGTTGTCGGTCATCGTATATGCCCTAACAGGCAGCGATTACGTCTATTTCTTCGACATTATTTTGACTTGTATTTTAGTGGTTTCATTTTATTTCATATTGGAAGTAAGAGTAAAACGATACACAAACATGCTCAAACAAAACATCTCTGACCTCCAATATTTCGATCTGCGATGGGTATGTGTGGTATTGAGAATTTTGCTTGTCATGGCAGGAGTTTGGATTGTTGAAAGTATAGTTCAAAAATCTTGGTTCTCGACCTATTACAACTCAAACAACTTGATAATAGACATTCTTTGGTGTTTGGTTGCCGGTATTGCCTCTCTGTATATTACAAAGAGTGCAATGAAACAACAAATCTACACAACAAACAACGATAGTAAAGAACAAACCAAACCCAAAAGCTGCTCACTATATGAAAAAGCCTATCACGAAAAAGCAATCAAGAAAAACATTGACGAAATTGTCGAAAGCAACAAATATTTCCTAAACAAAGACCTATCTCTCAACTCACTTGCCTCACTGCTCGGCACAAACAGACAATACCTGTCGAGCTATATCAAGAACGTAAAGCACTCCACGTTTTACGACTATGTGAATGAGTTTCGTCTTTCGTCAGTTCTCGACAAGCTGAACGCAACAGAGAACCTGCAACAAGTCAATTGGGAAGAAATCATCGGCTCCTGCGGCTTTAACTCCTACTCCACATTTCTACGAGTATTCAAAAAACACTTCAAAATGCTGCCTTCAAAATACGTCAAAGAGCTGCAAAAGAAGAAATCCGCCGACAACTAATCACTAAACAACAAATCTACAACGAAAAGACTTTATTTTAAGAGAATAAAACAGCTTTTTGGTAAAACAAAAAGAAGAGCCTTACGGCTCTTCCTTCATGAAAAACAATGATAATATGAAATTATCTGTGGTGATTACTTGGAAAGATTCACCTTTTTCTCTTTAATTCTCGCTTTCTTACCGGTCAAACCTCTCAAATAGAAAATTCTTGCACGGCGAACAACGCCTCTCTTGTTTACTTCTATCTTTTCGATGAACGGCGAAGCAAATGGGAATATTCTCTCGACACCCACGCCACCAGAAATCTTTCTTATTGTGAAAGTTTCAGTTGTACCACTTCCGGAACGTTGTATAACAACACCTTGGAATGTCTGTGGACGTTCTTTGTTTCCCTCTTTGATTTTATATGTTACTGAGATTGTGTCTCCTGCCTTGAAATCTGGATATTCTTTTATGGTAGTCAAACCATCTACATATTGCATCAATTCCGGTTTACTCATTTCTCTCTCCTTTCGTGTTTGATGTTAGTTACTTTTCTTCACTTGATTAACAACTGCCTTGAACGCTTCAGGGTGATTCATAGCCAAATCTGCCAACACTTTTCTGTTGAGTGCTATGTTGTTCTTGTGAAGCAATCCGATGAAAACGGAATAAGACACATCATTCAAACGGCAAGCAGCATTGATTCTGTTAATCCACAATGCTCTAAACTCTCTCTTTTTAACTTTTCTGTCTCTGTAAGCGTATGTTTGTCCCTTTTCCCATTTGTTTTTGGCAACTGTCCATACGTTCTTACCTCTGCCCCAATAACCTTTGGTGCGATTCAAAATCTTTTTGCGTCTTGCTCTTGACGCTACTGCGTTTACTGCTCTTGGCATAACTTTTCTTTTTTTTTCGTATCAGCGGTCCCGAATTATTTTTTCCTTTTTGTCAAGACACTTTCTCGGCTGAATACAATGGTTAATAAATACCTTACAATTTTTTTACTTTTTACTTTTGTTTTCTCATGCAGAATCTTAAATCATCTCTCTGACTTTTCTTGCGTCTGCATTGCTCATCACCGTCGTCGAAGCCAATATTCTCTTTCTCTTGTTTGACTTCTTTGTAAGAATGTGGCTGTGGTAAGCATGTTTACGCTTGATTCTGCCTGAACCTGTTACTGCAAAACGTTTCTTTGCAGCCGATTTGGTTTTCATTTTTGGCATCTTACATCCTTTTTTGATTGGTTTATACTATATTTAATTGTGTGGACAACGTCCGTTTTTCCCATTTTATTTTTTAGGAGCGATAATCATTATCATTCTTTTGCCTTCCAACTTTGGCATCTGCTCAGGTTTTCCATAATCCAACAAAGCCTCGGCAAATTTAAGCAACTGTGTTTCACCTTGTTCCTTATAGACAATCGTTCGACCCTTAAAGAAAACATCCACTCTCACTTTGTTACCCTCTTGCAAGAACCTTATGGCGTGTTTCAACTTAAAGTTGAAGTCATGTTCGTCTGTTTGAGGTCCGAGACGTATCTCTTTGACAACAACTTTCGCAGACTTGGCTTTGATTTCCTTTTGTTTTTTCTTTTGCTCATAGAGCAATTTCTGATAATCCACCAACTTACATACCGGCGGGTTGGCATTTGGTGATATTTCCACCAAATCAAGCTCTGCTTCTTCTGCCATTCTGAGAGCTTCTCTGAGAGAATAAATCCCAGTCTCAATACCTTCGCCCACTACCCTTACGGTTGGAGCTTCTATTTTCTCATTTATTCTGTGTTGTTCTACTTTCTTCTGCGGTCCTCTACCTCTGAAAGTCTGCTGTGGTGTTGCTATAATGCGTTCCTCCTATAATTTGTTAATACTAATGTTTGTTCTATTTTCTATTCTAACTCTTTTGCCACCATATTGTTTACCAAAGTTGCAAATTCTTCGGATTTCATCACGCCCAAGTCTCCCTCTCCGTGGCGGCGAACCGACACTGTTCCTTCTTCCTGTTCTTTTTCTCCAACTATGAGCATGAATGGTATTTTTGCTACTTCGGCATCTCTGATTTTCTTGCCTGTTTTCTCATTTCTTTCGTCAATGCTTCCTCTCAAATCCAAGTCTTCAAGTTGTGCAAGTACCTTCTTTGCATACTCTTCGTACTTTTCAGATATCGGAAGTATTATGAATTGTTCCGGAGTGAGCCACAATGGGAATTTTCCTGCGGTATGTTCAATCAATACAGCCACAAATCTCTCCATAGAGCCGAATGGAGCTCTGTGAATCATGATAGGACGATGTTTTTGATTGTCTGCACCCGTGTATTCCAAATCAAAACGCTCCGGAAGATTGTAATCGACCTGTATTGTGCCGAGTTGCCACTTTCTTCCGAGTGCATCTTTGACCATAAAGTCCAATTTTGGTCCGTAAAAGGCAGCTTCGCCAATTTCACTGACGGTTTTCAAACCTCTTTCGGCAGCAGCCTCAACTATTGCTCTCTCTGCTTTTTCCCAAACGGCATCATCTCCTATGTACTTCTCTGTATTGGAAGGGTCTCTCAAAGAAATCTGTGCCGTAAAGTTGTCAAACTTCAAGGTTTTGAATATATACAATACTATATCTATGACTTTACAGAATTCGTCTTTGAGCTGTTCCGGTGTACAAAAGATATGAGCATCGTCCTGAGTAAAAGAACGCACTCTTGTCAAGCCGTGCAATTCCCCCGACTGCTCATAACGATATACAGTACCAAACTCTGCCAAACGAACGGGCAGGTCTTTGTAAGAATGAGGCTTCGACTTATATATCTCAACGTGATGAGGGCAGTTCATCGGCTTCAACATATATTCTTCGCCCTCAAAAGGAGTTGTTATGGTACGGAAAGAATCCTGACCATACTTTTGATAGTGTCCCGAGGTCTTATATAGGTTTACATCGCCAATGTGAGGTGTCATTACTTGCTGATAACCATATTTCTTTTGCACTTTACGCAAGAATGCCTCCAAACGGAGACGCAACTCCGTTCCTTTTGGCAACCAAAGCGGAAGTCCTTGTCCCACATTTTGAGAGAAAGTAAACAATTCCAACTCTTTGCCGAGTTTTCTATGGTCTCTTTTCTTTGCTTCTTCAAGCAAGGCGAGATATTCGTCAAGTTCTTTCTTCTTCGGGAAGGTTATCGCATAAAGTCTGGTGAGCTGTTTGCGTTTTTCATCACCTCTCCAATATGCTCCTGCAAGCGAAAGAACTTTTATAGCCTTGATTGGCGAGAAATCTACCAAGTGCGGTCCGCGACAAAGGTCTGTAAAGTTTCCGCTTTCGTAGAAAGTAATCGTTCCGTCTTCCAAATCGTTGATTAGTTCTACCTTATATACTTCTCCTTTTGCTTCAAACCACTTCAAAGCGTCAGCTTTCGACACTTCTTTCCTATGTAGTTGGACTCCTTTCCTTGCAATCTCGGTCATCTTAGCTTCAATCTTCGCAAAATCTTCGCTCGACAAAACCTCTTCACCGAAATCTATATCATAATAAAAGCCGTTTTCGATTGCAGGTCCTATTCCGAATTTTGCATTCGGGTAAAGTTCCAAAACAGCTGCGGCAAGCAAGTGAGCCGACGAGTGCCAAAAGGTATGTTTTCCTTCGACATCGTTCCATGTATGGAGCTTTAACGAGCAATCTTTGGTTATCGGTCTGTTCAATTCGACGATTTCACCATCGACAGAAGCACACAAAACATTTCTGGCAAGACCTTCGCTTATGGTCTTTGCCACCTCCAAGGCCGTTACCTGTCCTTCAAACTGTTTTACCGAACCGTCCGGCAATGTTATATTTATCATATTTATATATTGTCAATTTGTCCTGTTGCGTCCATTCACATAGTCCGCAAAAAATTTCGTGCAAAGATACAACTTTTTCTTGTTCCGATGAGCAAAAAGCAAAAAATAATTTGATTAAATGCTCTAAATAAGAGAGCAACCGACCGCAGTCCCGATTTTGTATCATCAAACACTCTGCACAAATCCCGAAAAAAAGAGACTGATTTAGAGTTGTTGTAACTACTTAATTCTGTTGGGTTTACCGAAACGCCGTTTTATCCTGCCGAAACGCCGTTTTGGTAAAATAAATCGGCGTTTTATTTCAGCAAAACGGCGATTTGGAAACATAGTTTGAAATTGCAATATGCCAAATGAATTATACCATCTGACAATCACAGCTTTAGAAGTCTCAAATTCAATTTCTGCACCTCTGAAAAGCAAGATGGGAGTAACAACTGTTCATCTGAAATACATTCTTTTCTCTCTTTTGCTGAATACTTTTTGCTAATTTTGCAACAAAAACAAACGGATTTACAAACAAAAGCAACATTTGCAATTTACAATCAACACTTTAATACGATGAAAAAGAAAATCATCTTTGCTTTAATCCTCTTATCAAGCCTTGCGATAGGCGCTCAGTCTCTCGTACATGAGAAGTCAGAACATTACATAGCACCAACAGAACCCGAAGTTATCAAAAAGCTGTCCGAATGGCAAGACTTGAAGTTCGGAGTTCTCATGCACTACGGAGTATATTCCGTTGCCGGCATTTGCGAATCGTGGACAATCACTTCGGAAGACTGGATTACTCCCGATTCTGTCTTGGATTACGAAGACTATAAGCAGTGGTATTGGGGTTTGAGCAAGGACTTCAATCCCACAAAGTTCAATCCGCAACAGTGGGCAGAGGTAATGAAGCAGGCAGGAATGAAATACATGGTATTCACAAGCAAACATCACGACGGATTTTGCCTTTGGGACACAAAAACAACCGACTATAAGGTAACCAACAGCGGCTTTTCGGGCAATCCTAAACAAGATATACTACAATATGTGTTCGAAGCCTTTCGCAAGGAGGGCTTTTGGACAGGCTGTTACTTCTCAAAGCCCGACTGGCACAGCCAATACTACTGGTGGTCAAAGCGTGCCACTGCCGACCGTCGCCACAATTATCCGATAAGTCGGTATCCCGAGCGTTGGGAATGCTACAAGAAATATGTACACTCTCAAATCGCTGAACTAATGAACAACTATGGTTCTGTTGATATACTATGGTTGGACGGCGGTTGGTGCGATGCTCCCGACGAAGACATAGACATGGACAAATTGGTCGCCATTGCACGCAAAGCACAACCGGGACTTATTGTCGTAAACCGCACTTGTGCAGGCAAATATGAGAACTATCAGACCCCCGAACAGAGCATTCCCGAACATCAACTTCAAAATCCGTGGGAAACATGTATGACTTTGACTAACGATTGGGGCTGGGTTAAGCGACCTGTATTCAAAAGTCCTGCACGGATTATCGCCGTTTTGGCAGAAGTTGTTGCCAAAGGCGGCAGTCTGCTTTTGGGAGTTGGTCCTACGCCCGAGGGACTTATTGAAGACGAAGCTGTCGTTCGCCTCAAAGAAATCGGCAAGTGGTTAGATAAGAACGGCGAAGCAATCTACTCCACTGTTGCAACTCCCATATATACCAACGCAGAACAGAACATCTGGTTCAGCTCTTCAAAAGATCGAAAGACAATCTATGCCGTCATTCCGCAAAAAGACGATGCAGAAAACAAACCTTTGACAATTTCTTGGCAGGGAAACACACCCCGAAAAGGGAGCAAAATCATAAATCTTGCCACAAAGAAAGCAGTAAAATACACAACCAAAGACAACACAACCACAATCACCCTTCCAAAAGGCTTGGCAGGAACGAATGGTGTGGCATTAAAGATTGAACTATGAGAAGATTTGTATGTCTGATTTTGGCAACAATCGCTCTTGTTTCTTGCAGCGACAGACTTATATATAAGGATAAAGACGCTCCTATTGAGGATAGAGTGAGCGATTTGTTGAAGAGAATGACCATAAAGGAGAAAACAGGGCAGCTGCTCTGCCCTTTGGGTTGGTTCATGTACGAAAAGACAGATGACAAAACGGTCGAATTGTCTGCTCTTTTCAAGCAACGAATGAACGATATGCCGATAGGAGGAGCTTGGGCGGTATTGAGAGCCGACCCTTGGACGCAAAAAACTCTCGAAAGCGGACTTAATCCTCGTCAGAGTGCCGAAGTGATGAACAAGATGCAGCGTTATGCGGTCGAAAATACCCGATTGGGCATTCCTATTCTCTTTGCCGAAGAAGCAACTCACGGACACATGGCAATCGGAACGACTACCTTTCCCACCGGAATAGGGCAAGCCTGCACTTTTGATGCCGATTTGTTGCAACAAATGGGACAGTCTGTGGCACTCGAAGTGCGTTTGCAGGGAGGGCAAGTAGGTTTCGGACCGGTTCTTGACCTTGCTCGCGATGCTCGTTGGGGACGTTTTGAAGAGACCTTGGGCGAAGACCCCGTGTTGGCAGGCGTTTTGGCAGAGGCAATCGTCAAAGGAATGCAGGGAGATGACATTTCGGACGGAAGACATGTCTTTTCGACTCTAAAACACTTCGCCGCATACGGAGCAAGCGAAGGAGGACTGAACGGCGAAGCCTGCAATATTGGAATGAGAACGCTTTTTGGTGAATACATTCCTCAGTTCAGAAGAGCAATAAAAGCAGGTGCAGGTTCTGTAATGACGTCTTACAACTCGATTGACGGCATTCCCTGCACTTGCAACAAGTATCTGCTTACAGATGTTTTGCGAAAGCAATGGGGATTTGAGGGAGTTGTGTATTCGGACCTTGTAAGTATCGAAGGTCTTGCCAACAATCACCATGTTGCAAACGACTATTCGGAAGCTGCAACCTTGGCTTTGAGTGCGGGAGTGGACATAGATTTGCAGGGCGATGCCTTTGGCAATCACATCGAAAAGAACATTGAACAGGGTAAACTCTCTATTAAGGAACTTGACCGTGCAGTTGCCAATGTTTTGAGATTGAAATTCAAAATGGGATTGTTTGAAAATCCTTACGTCAATCCCGATACGGCAGCTCAAAGAGTACATTGCGAACAACATATTCAACTCTCACGCAAGGTGGCTCAAAAAAGTATCGTCTTGTTAAAGAACAATGGTCTTCTCCCTTTGAGCAAAGACATCAAGAGCATTGCCGTTATAGGTCCTAATGCCGACAATCCGTACAATCAGCTTGGCGATTACACCTCGCCTCAAGCCGAAAGAAAGGTTGTTACCGTGCTTGAGGGAATACGAAGAGCTGTTCCCGATACTCACATCGAGTATGTCAAGGGTTGTGCTGTGCGAGATACTTCTACAAACAACATTGAGGCTGCCATAAGTGCTGCATCGGCTTGCGATGTAACGGTGCTTGTGGTCGGTGGTTCTTCGGCTCGAGATTTCAAAACGGACTACTCCGAAACGGGAGCTGCCACAGGAAGTAGCAATCTGCTCTCCGACATGGAGTGCGGCGAAGGAATGGACAGAGCAAGTCTTACTTTGGCAGGTCATCAGCAAAAATTACTTGAAGCCGTTCTTGAAGTCTCTTCCAATGTTGTGGTGATTTACATTTGCGGCAGACCGCTCGAAATGAACTATGCCGACCAAAACGCCGAGGCTTTGCTCTGCGTGTGGTATCCGGGCGAGCAGGGAGGAAACGCTGTTGCCGATGTGCTGTTCGGAGACTACAATCCGGCAGGTCGTCTTGCGGCAAGCATTCCACGAAGCGTCGGACAAATCCCCTGCCACTACTCTCGGCGGGCTTCACACGGCTACACAGATCTTTCGCAATCACCTCTTTATGCTTTCGGTTATGGTTTGAGTTATACAACATTTGAATATTCGGACCTCAAAATCACGAAAAGCAACAAGAAAGACGTGTATCAACAAGTCTCCTTCAAGGTCAGAAACAGCGGAACAAGAGACGGAGAAGAGGTCGTGCAGCTTTACATTAACGATGTGAAGAGTTCGGTCGAAACTCCTGCCAAGCTGCTCAAAGCCTTCAAGCGTATCCCGATAAGGGCAGGCGAAACAATCGAAGTAGAATTTGAACTCGGATTTGAAGAATTGTCGCTCTACAATGCTCTTTTGGAGCAGACGATAGAGCCGGGAGAGTTCAAAGTGATGATTGGAGCGGCAAGCAATGACATAAGATTGGAAGGCAGCTTTACAATAGAATAATCTGATTTTCAACATTCTCCATTTAGTAAAAATAAAACGGCGTTTTGCATTGGTTAAAACGCCGTTTTAGTTCAATCAAAACGCCGTTTTATTTTGCTGAAACGGCGTTTTGTAAATCTCTCTTTTTGAGCGGATTATTTCTATTGGTTTTTCAGGCGTTCCGAAGCGGCAAAATCGGCTTGTGCCTTGGCGGTTTCGCCTTTCTTTTGCCAAGCTCTGGCTCGGTTTGCATACGCCTGCCAGAACGTACTGTCGGCTTTGATTGCCGAAGTGAAGCATTCTATCGCCACATCATAGTCCTGCTTGTATTCGTAGTTGATATAACCCACGTTGTGCAGTGCATCGGCATGGTCGGGCTTGAGGTCCAAAATTTGTTTGTACATATCCAAAGCCTGCTGCATCGCTTCATGCTCTTGATAGAAGAGTGCGAGCGAATACATTGCGTTAATGTTTTTCGGATTGATGTTAAGAGTACTCTTCAAGTACTCGACCGCCAAACCATCTCCCTTGATTGCATAAAGGTTTCCGAGTTCCTCAAAAGCCTGTTCATAGTCGCCTTTGAGTTCCACTGCTTTGCGATAGTCGGCAACTGCTTTGGCTGTATCACCCTGCTCTTTCATTGCCCAGCCTCTGAGAAAATATGCCTTGGCTTCGTTTCTGTCTAAACGCATTACCTGATTGACATTGAACAAAACCTTTTCGTAGTCTTTCAAATAGAGACTTAGTTCGGCTGTTTTGAGGTATGCTTCCTTGCATTTGCCGTCTTTTTCGATTGCGTTTTGCAATGCCGAAAAAGCAAGGGCATTCTCGCCCTGCACGAAGAGAATATCTGCCTGCAAAACGTAATATTCGGCAGCTTTTGGGTTCAAAGCGATTGCCTTTTGTATGTCTGAGAGAGCCTCATCGGTCTTTTCGGATTTCAAAAGAGCCTCTGCCCTTAGTTTGAACAGCTCTGCATTATTTGGTTCTTTCCTTATTTTGGCATCTAAAAGCGATATTTGCTCGTTAAGGGGCAAACTATTCAAATCTACCGCCTCATTGCTTCCGCCACACGACGACAAACCCATTGCAAAAGCCGCAAATACAATAAAATATGCAATTCTTTTCATACTAATTCAATCTAAATGACGGCTGCAAAGGTAAGACAAAACCGCCGTTTGAACAAATAAAACGGCGTTTGGTTGCAAAATTGTCGTCAAAATGGCTTGCCAATCGAAAAAAAGATAATATCTTTGCAGGGAAATTAGAGTGTGGACAAATCGCACTCGCTTTGTTAAACATAAAAACAACAAATAAAAAATGGTAAAAGCACATAACTTTAATGCAGGTCCCTGCGTATTGCCAAAGAAAGCAATCGAATCTGCAATCGAAGCAATTAAAAACTTCGATAACACAGGAATAGGTATATTGGAAATCTCTCACCGTACTCCGGGCTGGGAAAGAATAATGGCTGAGACGGAACAATTGTGGAGAGATTTGTTGCACATACCTGACAATTACGAAGTATTGTTCTTGGGAGGCGGTGCTTCAACTCAGTTCTTTACAGTTGCAGCAAACCTTTTGAACACAAAGGCTGCTTACCTTCAAACAGGTGTTTGGGCAAAGAAAGCAATCAAGGAAGCCAAATTCTATGGCGAAGTGGAGGTTGTTGCTTCTTCTGAAGACAAGACTTATTCATACATACCAAAAGGATATACTATCCCTACGGATGTAGATTACTTCCACATCACAACAAACAACACCATCTACGGAACAGAAATCAAATATGATATGGATTGTCCTGTTCCATTGGTTGCCGACATGAGTTCTGACATTATGTCAAGACCTGTTGATGTATCCAAGTATGCTCTTATCTATGGTGGAGCTCAAAAGAACGTAGGTCCTGCCGGCGTTACTTTCGTCATCGTAAGAAAAGACATTTTGGGTAAGGTGGAGAGAAAACTCCAAACAATGGTAGATTATCGTACTCATATAGGAGAAGAAAAGAAGAACAAATCTATGTTTAACACTCCTCCGGTATTCCCTATCTTCGTTATGCACGAAACATTGAAGTGGTTGAAGGAAGATATGGGCGGTGTAGAAGGAATACACAAGATTAACACCGAAAAAGCTCAAATGTTGTACGATGAAATCGACAGAAACAGTATGTTTGTCGGCACAGCAGAAAAAGAAGATCGTTCAATAATGAACGTATGCTTCGTAATGGCAAAAGGTCATGAAGACAAACAAGACGCTTTCATGGCATTTGCAAAAGAAAGAGGAATGGTCGGCATAAAGGGACACCGTTCTGTTGGCGGATTCCGTGCTTCAATCTACAACGCTTGCCCTGTTGAGTCAGTCAAGGCTTTGATTGCTTGCATGCAAGAGTTTGAAAAATTGAACGCTTAGTCATTTGATAATCACAGAACCGAAAGAGCTTAAAAACAAAACATCTTTCGGTTCTGTTTTTTATTTTACCCTGCAAACCGAAAAATGCAGTTGCATGAGATTGTTGCAGGGAAAGAAAAAGTAAATTAACAAACAAATAAAATCAAATAAGAAATGACCAAAGTATTGGTGGCAACGGAAAAACCTTTTGCAAAGGCTGCCGTTGAAGGTATAAGAGAAATTGTAGAGAAAGCCGGTTTTGAATTGGCATTGTTGGAAAAATATACAGACGTAAACGATTTGTATAAAGCAGTTGCTGATGCAGATGCTTTGATAGTTCGTTCCGACAAAGTAACAAAAGAAGTCATCGACCACGCAAACAACCTTAAAATCGTTGTTCGTGCAGGAGCAGGATTTGATAACCTTGACCTTGCAGCTTGTACTGCAAAAGGCATAGTTGCAATGAACACTCCGGGACAAAATTCCAACGCTGTGGCAGAGTTGGCTATCGGATTGATGATTTATATGGCAAGAACAAACTTCACTCCTGCTACAGGAACAGAGTTGAAGGGTAAAAAAGTCGGCATTCACGCTTACGGAAATGTAGGACGTTTGGTTGCAGAAAAAGCAAAAGCCATGGGAATGCAAGTTTGTGCCTTTGACCCATTCGTTCCTGCCGACAAAATGGAGGCAGAAGGCGTAAAGGCAATGCAAACAATCGAAGAGCTTTACTCTAACTGCGATTACGTTTCGTTGCATATCCCTGCAAACGACCAAACAAAGAACTCAATCAACTATGAGCTTCTTTCTAAGATGCCAAAGGGAGCATGCCTTGTAAACACTGCAAGAAAAGAAGTCATCAACGAAGCTGATATGGCAAAATTGTTGGCAGACCGTCCTGACTTTAAGTATGTTACCGACATAGCAGCCGGAAACAGCGAAGAGCTTTCGGCATTTGCACCACGTTACTTCGCAACTCCTAAGAAAATGGGAGCGCAAACAGCAGAAGCAAACTTGAATGCAGGCTTGGCAGCAGCAAACCAAATTGTTGATTTCATCAAGAATGGTGTTACCAAGTTCCAAGTAAACAAATAGAAAGCAGTATTTTATGTTTTTATGAAGAGACCATGTCAAGATACCTTGGTATTGCGACATGGTTTTTCTTTATCTGTATTTAGAGTTTGGCAAATTTTGCAAACTTATCGGTACAAAGAAAAGCAGGGCTTTGATAAAACAAAGCCCTGCTTTTCTTAATTTTGATGTAGCCTTTCCGCCTTTAGAGCGGTCGCTTATTCTTTTTCTGTCTCTCTTACCACTCTTTTGGTGTCTTGGTCCTTCTTGTCTTCGTACCAATACTCCTTGTCTTCATAGTCTATCTTACGAATTTCGGTGTATTTCACCTCCCAAACGTCATAGACAGTGCGTTTTGTCCAATTAAAGTACTTATCCTTTTCATATTTGTAGTAGTACTCTATCGTTCTTTCCCCATTTGGATTGGTTGCCACTTCCTCTGTCATGAAGTTGTGTTGATCATATTTATATGTATAGGTGAGCAACTTTTTATCTTTGCCGTTATAGACTTCTTTCTGCTCCAAAAGTCCTTTGTCATTGTAGCTATAAGTTTCGCGACGTGTCTGTTTGTCGTTGCGTATATTGATTTTCTCTATCAGACTGTGGTCAAAATCTCTCTTGTAGGTCGTTTTGTCGATGTTTTTGTTGTAAGAATAAGTAGTGATTGTGTATATCAAGCTGTCCTGAGGTCCGTAAAAATACTCGGTTGTGCGATTCTCTTTGTTGTTATCCGAACTTATGGTATGTTTTGTTTGTTGTCCTTTGGCGTTGTACTCAAATGTTTCTTGTCTTACAAGGGTATTGGCTCCTCCTCTGCTCTGCGGATATTCCACTGTGGTAATTCTGGCTATTCTTCCCAAGTAATTGTAGTCGTATTCGGTAACCGAGACTATTTTATTGTCGGCTTCCATGAGTGTCTCTTTGCAAAGGTGGCGGTTGTTGTCGTATTCATATCGCGAATGGCGGTCTTTTTTGCCGTCAATGAAGTTTGTGCGTTCCACAAGGTGGCGTTGGTCGTCAAAAATGAGCTGATAGTCTTCTATGAAGGAGGTTCGCTGATTTTTTATGGCAGTGTCTGACTCAAATTTCATGTATCTGACCATTTTTGGGTAGCCTGACAGTTGGTAATCGGCGGTTGTGTGCGGTGTTACCTGTGCTTTGAGCTGACAAGTTGCCGCAAGGGCAAAGACGAATAAGGTTTTGACGAATAATTTCTTCATATCTGTTCTGCTTAACGATTGTTATTTTGAGACTACAAAGGTAAGATTTTTTTTGTAATGTGCGAAATATTACGGCGTTTTAGAGCTTGGGATTGGCTTTTATTGCTTCTTCTATTGCAGAAAGCTGTTCTATTTTGCCAACATCAAACCATGTTTGTGCGTTGTGCATTATCGGGTCGATATGGTGGTCTTTTGCAAGGCTGAGGTACTCGTCTATTATGCTGAATGTACCCCTATGGGTAAAGTAATCGAAGATTTGCGGTCGTAATATGTGTACTCCTCCAAAGGCATAGCTGTATGTGGCTTCTCGTTCGGGAAGAAGGGTTGTTTGATTGAGAGTTTGGTTATCTCTTCCGCAAAGATGTTTTTGACTGTCGAAGAGAAGGTGTCGCGAAGTTTCTCTGCTGCTCACTGCAATCATTGCAAGAGCGTCCGAATTGAGGAGTTGTCGCTCCATATCGGCAAAGTCGATGTCGCTTACCACATCTACATTGTGCAACAATATGGGTTGAGTTCCGGAAAAGAGTTTTCGTGCTGCCCAAACGCCTCCTCCTGTGTCCAAAAGACTTTCTTCTTCGTCCGAAAAAAGAATTTTGGCATCATAGTTCTGCTTTTCTACAAAACGATGTATCAGCTCGCCAAGGTAATGAGTATTGATAACAATATGTCTTACGTTGCTGTTTATCAATTTGGTGATATTGCGATGCAGAAGCGTGCAACCCGCAACTTCTACAAGAGCTTTGGGCTTGTCTTTTGTGAGGGGCATAAGGCGGCTTCCTCTTCCTGCCGCAAGTATCATTGCTTCCATGGTCTCAGTCTGCCTTATTTGTTTTTCGGTTTATCGACCGGATATTCTATTCTGACGTGATAAATGCTTTGAAGTTTCTTTTTAAGTATGGCTTTTGCCTTATTGACATCTCGAAAAGTTATGTCGGAATTAGAATATTGGTCATCGGCTATCTGTGCATCAATTATTCCATCGACAAGTTTTGATATTGCCTCTTCGGAATGGTTTTTCAGACTTCGCGATGCTGCTTCCACACTATCGACCATCATAACCACGGCAGTCTCTCTTGAAAATGGTCTCGGACCTTTGTAAGTGAACGCCTGCTCATCAATAGGCATATCGGGAAATTCGGCAAGCTGTTTGTTGTAGAAGTACTTTGTTTTACTCGTTCCGTGATGTGTGCGAATAAAGTCGGTGATTTGTTGCGGCAAACGATACTTCTTTGCAAGTGCAACTCCGTTTGTAACGTGAGAAATGATGACTTGTGCCGATTCTTCGTTGCTTATCTCGTCGTGAGGGTTGAAACCTGTATTTTGATTTTCGACAAAAAACATCGGAGTCATGATTTTGCCTATGTCATGGTGCAAAGCACCTGCTCGAGTGAGCATGGCATTGCCTCCGATTTCGTGAATGAGGTCTTCGGCAATGTTTGCCACCTGAACACAATGCTGAAACGTTCCGGGTGCTTTGGCAGACAATTCTCTCAAAATTTTGTTATTGGTATTTGTATAGCCGATTAGAGAAAAATCGCTCAAAAGATGGAACATCTTTTCCAACAATGCCACAAAAGGAACACTGAACAAAACCATTATTGCATTGAGTGCAAACATCACAAAGCGTTGCCATTCGAGTTGGTTAAGCTCCATATTTTGTATAAGCGATGTTGCAATGTATATCAAAGCGTAACTAACAAAGATAAAAAGGCTTGTGAGCAAAAAGTTTGAACGTTTGTCAGAGTGTTCTATGCTCACTATTGCCATCATTCCTGCTATGAGCTGGTAAAAAACAAACTCAAAACTATTCGGAACGGCAAATCCGATAATGATTATGCTGACCAAAAAGACATAAAGTGCAGTCTTGGTGTTGAAAAACGTCCTTATGATTATCGGAGTGAGGCACAGAGGCACTGCATATATGTATTTGGGATTGACAAACATCACTCCGGCAACAATAAGGTTCATAAAAAGTACCACAAACAGTATAAGCCTTATCTTATTGTTGTCATTGAAGGTCTCTTTGTTGCTGTGGTTGATAAATAACATCATTGCAGACAATGCGATGACCACAAGAAGGAATTGTCCCAAAGCAATGGTGTGTTGTTTGCTTTTCGAAATGTTCTCGCCTTCGTATTCTTGTTTGAGCGATGTAAGCATTCTGTATTTTTCTTCCGTAATCTGCTCTCCCCTGCTTATTATCAACTCTCCCGTATAGACCAATCCCTTGTTGGTTGTAAGCTCTTGAAGCTGGGTTTCCAAGACTTGGTTTGTCATCTGCTCGTCCAAAATCAAGTTGGCTTTGAGTTGGTCTGTCAAAATGCCGATGAGTTTTTCTTTGTTGGGAAGATTGCTTTTCTCAACCATCTTGCCGAGCTCTTCGGTTGCCTGTTTAAGAGTGAGAAATTCCTCAGCTTCGGTTTCCCTTGCCACATTTCCATCAACCACAACAATGTCGTTATTAGTGTTTTCGCCAACATTTTGGAGTATTCCTATCGAATAGAGCCGTTCCATTATCGCTTTGGCTGTCCTAAGTGTCGCAGCATCGAAACTATCGGCATATTTGAGTTCAAAATTTGCCATTTCATTTCTCTCAAATGCCGTATCCTTGCGGTAAAACAGCTTTTTATTTTTCTCAATCTCATCTTTTTCTGCTTGAATTTCCTTGTCAGTCTTTTTTATCGCAAAGTCAATTGGAGAAATCAAGTTTTCGTGTTTCCAAAACTGCCCTTTGGAAAACTCATATTTAAAAGTAGATTTGGTTGGAAAGGCAATCACTATCAAAAGTGCGGTAAGCAAAACCTGCAAGGTGCGTCTTGCAACAAGAAAACTCTTATGTACTTGTGTGGATTTGTATTTCATAAAAACAGAATTTTATTTTTGTTGCAATTTCTTGGTGAGTGCCGAGCAGAATATGAAGTCTTGCAATTCTTTGTTGTCGGTCGAAAGTATGTTTTGATTATTTCCCTTCCACCACAACCTGCCTTGGCTTATGAAATTGATGTTTTCACCAATTTCCATGACCGAGTTCATGTCGTGAGTGTTCACAATGGTGGTTATATTGTACTCATGAGTAATCTCCATTATCAGTTTGTCTATCACAATTGAAGTAAGAGGGTCCAATCCTGAGTTAGGCTCATCGCAAAACAAGTATTTGGGCTGAGTTGCTATCGCTCTGGCAATGGCAACTCTCTTTTGCATTCCGCCACTCAGCTCCGAAGGCATCATTTTGTTTATGCCGCCAAGATTGACTCTATCCAAACAAAAATCGACTCTCTTTCTCATCGTCTTGTAGTCCGACTTTTGAAACATTCTTATAGGAAACATTATGTTCTCTTCAACATTCATCGAATCAAATAAGGCTCCCCCTTGAAAAAGCATTCCTATATCTTTTCTGAGATTTACTTTTTCTGCCTTGGAGAGGTGTCGGAGTATTCTGTCGTCAAAATGTATGTAACCCTCATCGGGAGTATGTAATCCGACAAGGCACTTCATCAACACTGTTTTACCACTTCCGCTCTTTCCTATGATAAGATTGCATTTCCCGTTCTCAAATAGTGTAGATACATTATCAAGAACAGTCTTTCCATTGAATATCTTAGTTACGTTTTCTACCTTTATCATACCCCTGCTACATAAATAGATTTGTTATCACCAAATCAAAAATCATTATAACGATACTGCTTTGCACCACAGCTTTGGTTGATTGTATTCCCACCTCGACCGAGCCGCCTTTGAGCGTATATCCTCTGTATGAAGCAATGGTTGAGATTATTATTGCATTGACAAGAGTTTTCACAATGGCGAAAACCATGTCGATGTTGCTGTATTCCAACCTCATTCCCTCGATATAGGCGTGCATTGTGAGGTTTCCCAATCCTATTGCACCCAATGCTCCTCCCAAAATGGCAATAAAGATGCTCAAAATGATAAGAAGAGGAAAGAAAACCACAGATGCAATGATTTTTGGCAAGATAAGGTATGATGCTGTGTTTACTCCCATCACTTCAAGGGCGTCTATCTGCTCGCTTATGCGCTGAGAGCCGAGTTCGGAGGCAATTCGTGAAGCACACTTACCAGCTAAAATCAGCGAAATGATAGTTGGAGAAAATTCAAGCATGATTGCTTTTCGTGAAGCGTAACCATAAATCCAGTCGGGGTAAATCGGGTTTTCCAAATTCAAGAGAAGTTGTATCACCACGGCAGCTCCCACAAATATAGATATGAATGAAACAATCACAATAGAGTCCAAGCCGAGTGCTTTCATCTCAAAAAGAACTTTTCGGCGGAAAATGTGTGAGTTTTGCGGCTTACGAAAAACCTCTCTCATCAACAGCAGATACTCACCGAACTCTGCAAAGAATTTTTTTATCTTTTTCATTCCTCTGTTGTGCAATTTGTTTGATTGAAAGTAAACGACAGTTTTTCTGTTTCGGTGGTTTTATCACTTGAAACCAAAATATGTGTATCGTTTTCGTCGGTTCGTTGCAACAAAAGGTCGCTCAACGGATTTTCTATCAACGATTGTATGCTCCTTCTTATCGGACGAGCTCCGTATTGACCGACCGATGTTTGCGAAACAATAAACTCTTTGGCAGAAGCATCGACTTCTAAGCTGTAATGTACTTGTTGCAAGCGGTTTATGAGGTTTTGCAACTCCAAATCTACAATTTGTATCAGCTCCTCTTTGCCAAGAGGGTTAAAATAGACAATTTCGTCAATTCGATTGAGAAATTCAGGTGCAAATGTCTTTTTCAAGTCTCTCTCTATCAGGTTTTGTTCCATTGCGGCAGTATTTTCCTTTATCGAAGAGGTCGAAAATCCCACTCCAACGCCAAATTCGCTCAATCGTCTCGTTCCCACGTTGGATGTCATGATGATTATGGTGTTTCTAAAATCGACTTTTCGTCCCGAAGCATCGCTCAGGCGTCCTTCGTCCAAGATTTGCAACAGCAGATTGAACACATCGCTGTGTGCTTTCTCAATTTCGTCAAACAATATAATAGAATAAGGATGTGTTCTGACTTTTTCGGTCAGTTGTCCTGCCTGTTCGTAACCCACATAGCCCGGAGGCGCTCCTATGAGCTTGCTTACGCTGTGCTTTTCCATAAATTCGCTCATGTCGAAGCGGATTAAGCTATCCCGAGAACCAAAAAGGTATTCTGCCATACGCTTTGCAAGCAACGTTTTGCCCACTCCGGTAGAGCCGATAAAGATAAAGCTTCCGCTTGGACGCTCAGGGTCTTTCAAACCGGTACGAGTGCGTTTTATTGCTTGGCAAACTTTTTCGACAGCTTCGTTTTGTCCTATTATCTGATGCGAAAGAACAGACTGCATATCGAGAAGTTTTTGCTTTTCGTCTTGTTCTATTTTCTCAACACTTATTCCGCTTGCCGAACTGACAACTGCCGCAACGTCCTTCTCACTCACGTTCTGAGGATTATCCGATAGATGATTACTCATCAGCTCTCGCTCTTCTTCAAGGCGGTGTTGCAATGCCTCTATCTTGTTTTTAAGTTGTAAGGCTTGCTCAAATTTTTGCTCTGTGGCGTATGCCTGCCTTTCTTTCTTGGCTTCTGTCAGCGACTTTTGAATATCCTTGTATGTTTGAGAGATTTGACATGAGGAAATGCTCTTTCCTGCACCTGCCTCGTCCAGCACGTCTATTGCTTTGTCGGGAAGGTTTCTCTCTGGCATATATCGCTCGGTCATCTCGACACAAGCCTTCAATGCCTCTTCGCTATACACCACATTGTGGAACTCTTCGTATTTTCCTTTGATGTTGCGAAGAATTTCCAATGTGTCCTCCTTGCTTGTAGGCTCGACCAATACCTTTTGAAAACGTCTTTCCAAGGCACCGTCCGCCTCTATATATTTGCGATATTCCTCAATGGTTGTTGCACCAATGCACTGTATTTCACCCCTTGCCAATGCCGGTTTGAAAATATTTGAAGCGTCCAATCCGCCTTCCGAATTGCCTGCTCCTGCAATGGTATGAATTTCATCTATGAAGACAATTATGTTTTCGTTTTTCTCCAATTCTGCAATCAATCCCTTAATTCGCTCCTCAAACTGCCCCCTATACTTTGTTCCTGCAACCACAAGAGCAAGATCAAGGGTGTAAATTGTCTTGTCCATAAGCGAATAAGGAATGTTTTTCTCGGCAATTCGGATTGCAAGTCCCTCGGCAATGCTGCTTTTCCCCACTCCCGGTTCTCCAATGAGTATGGGGTTGTTTTTCTTTCGACGAGAAAGTATCTTGCAAATACGTTGAATTTCTTTTTCTCTTCCCACTACCGGATCTAACAGACCTTGTTCGGCAAGAGAAGACAGGTTTTTGCCAAAATTATCCAACATTGGTGTTTCTGCCTCCTTACCGGGATTTTCGTAGGTTTCAAAAGATTGTGCATTAAATTCAATACGACTTATTTCATCGTTGTCTTCGTCTTTTGCAAATATCTGTATTTTGAAATTGGGGGCAGAGCTATTTTTACGACGGTACTTTTCCAAAAGCTGATAGTCCACTCCGAGAGAATTGAAAAGCTCAAAAACAGAGGATTGTCTATCATGAAGAATAGACGAAAGCAAATCTAAACTGCCCACTTCGCCACTGTGAAATATCAGTGTTTCCAAATTGGACATCTTTATCAGTTTTGCTGCTTCGTCTCCCAAAAGCATATCATCGTCATATCGGACAACCACATCATCTCCTGCCGTACCTTTCAATCTTTCTTCCAAAAGAGTTTTGAGTTTGTCGCAATCACAATTCTCAGTCAAAAAGTTATATGCCTTGCATTGCTTTTGTCCCAAAATAGCGAGTATGATATGTCCCGTTTCTATTCGTTCGCTGTTGAGCCTTACAGCCTCTCCGCGACTATTCTTCAAAATTTCTTCG